>NZ_JAUTYS010000007.1:0-234687 GCF_041982285.1 Pantoea sp. ANP04
CGCGAGGTGGCGTATATTACGCTTTCCTCCTGCAGAGTCAACCTCTATTTCAGAAGTTTTTCTCCGGCGGCGCAGTCCCCTGTGCCTCTCAACCCGCTTCCCGTTGCCGGTGTTCCGTGTCGATGGAGGCGCATTATAGGGAGTTTCCTCAGGCTGACAAGTGTTTCTTCGAATTAATTTACTGAGCGCCTCTTTTTTAAACGAACGGCTTAAAAAGAGACGTTTCATGGCCGAATAACGCACAAAAGTGGCAACGAAACGTTGTAAAGAGACCTGCCGTTGCCGATTGCGGGTGCTATTATTTTGCTTCTTCTCGCAGGATAACCCCAGGAAGGACACTCAATGATAAAATCCGCGCGCAGCATGGCTGGTTTGCCATGGATAGCTGCTATGGCCTTTTTCATGCAGTCACTCGACGCCACCATACTGAACACTGCCCTGCCCGCTATCGCCACCAGCCTCGACCGTTCTCCCCTTGCCATGCAATCCGCCGTCATCAGTTACACCCTGACTGTCGCTATGCTGATTCCGGTCAGCGGCTGGCTCGCCGATCGCTTCGGCACGCGCAAAGTGTTTATTGTGGCGGTATCGCTGTTCACCCTTGGCTCACTGGCTTGTGCACTCTCACCGACGCTTTCGGTGCTGGTCATGTCGCGCATCGTACAGGGCGTCGGTGGCGCAATGATGATGCCGGTCGCGCGACTGGCACTGTTACGTGCCTATCCACGCAGTGAACTGCTGCCGGTACTCAACTTTGTGACCATGCCAGGTTTAGTCGGGCCGATACTGGGCCCGATGCTGGGTGGCGTACTCGTCACTTACGCAACCTGGCACTGGATCTTCCTGATTAATATCCCGATTGGCATTCTCGGCATTATCTACGCACGCAAATATATGCCGGACTTCACCACACCTAAGCGCCGCTTCGACTTTTTCGGCTTCATATTATTCGGGGCTGGACTCGTGATGATCTCGATTGGGATTGAGCTGTTCGGTGAGCGGATTGTTTCTGCCTGGCTGGCCGGCGGGATATTACTCAGCGGGATCGTGCTTTTACTCCTCTATATAGTGCATGCCCGAAATCACCCTTCACCGCTGATCAACCTGCCGATGTTTAAAACCCGGACCTTCTCAGTCGGCATCGTCGGCAACATTGCCTCTCGTCTCGGCACCGGCTGTGTGCCCTTTCTGATGCCGCTTATGTTACAGGTTGGATTTGGCTTTTCCGCGATCATTGCAGGCTGCATGATGGCGCCAACCGCCCTGGGTTCGATTCTGGCGAAGTCGACGGTGACACAACTCCTGCGCTGGCTGGGCTACCGCCGTCTGCTGGTCGGCATTACCGCCATTATTGGCATCCTGATCGCCAGCTTCTCCCTGCAGTCACCCGCTGAAAGTATCTTCGTACTATTGCTTCCACTGTTTATTCTCGGCATGGCGATGTCTACGCAATTCACCGCCATGAACACCATTACGCTGGCCGACCTGAATGATGATAACGCCAGCGGCGGAAATAGCGTGCTGGCAGTAACGCAGCAATTAGCGATCAGTTTTGGTGTGGCCGTCAGCGCTGCGGTGCTGCGCTTTTATCAGGAGTTTGAAACCAGCACCATTTCACAGTTCCATGCCACGTTTCTGACTATGGGTATCGTTACCGTACTTTCGGCGCTGACCTTTATGCTGCTGAAAAACGGGGATGGACGTAATCTGATCAGCAATCGTGACAAGAAGAAAAAGCGCTAAACCGACCCCCGCACCACCAGTTCCGGCGTCAGCACCAGCGTTTGCTGACTGGCGTCGGGATCGCTGAGACGATGAATTAAGGTGTCTATCGCCAGTTCACCCAGCGCATCTTTCGGCTGATGGATGGTACTCAGTGGTGGAGTGAGATAACGCGCCAGTTCAATATCGTCATATCCCATCACCGCCATCTGCTGCGGAATCCGCATCCCGGCCTGATAGAGCGCGTGATAAACGCCAACCGCCATTGCATCGTTGCTGGTAAAGACGGCTTCTGGCGGCGTTTCCAGCGCCAGCAGTTCGACCATCCCGTTGTAGCCCCCCTGAAATTCAAAATCACCATTCACCACATAGCCGGGCAGAATCTCCAGGCCACTCTTTGTCATGGCGTTGCGATAACCTTCCAGGCGCATACGCGCAGGGGTTTTATCCTGTGGACCGGCGATACAGGCTATACGGGTATAACCGCAGTCGATGAGATGCTGAGTAGCCAGTTCGCCGCCCAGCAGCGCGTTATCCTGAATAATGTCACCGCGGCCTTCAAAGGGTGCCCAGTCCATCATCACCGTAGGTATAGAAGGATAACGGTTCAGAATATCTGCCGAAGGCAGGTGACTTTCAGTGCACATCATCAGCAAACCATCGACACGCTTCTGCATCAACGTTTCCAGGCTGCGATTCATTCGCTCCTCGTCACCCGCCGTGTTACAGAGAATCAGGCTATAGCCACGCTGATAGCAGCTCTCCTCCACACCGCGCACCACTTCGGCATAAAAGGGGTTACTACTGGTGGTCAGCAGCATACCGATGGTGTGGGTCTGATTAATTTTCAGACTGCGTGCCAGCGCAGAAGGGGCATAGTTGAGATGACGTATCGCCTGCTCAACTTTTTCGCGCACGCCATCACTGACAAAGCGATTGTTATTGATCACGTGCGAGACAGTTGAGGTAGAGACGCCCGCCAGGCGAGCAACATCTTTCATGGTGCTCAAATGCTTAGCCCTGCTGCTGCAAAAAATCATCGATCTCCGTGCGCCACGGCACGGAGGGCTGTGCACCCGGTCGAGTAACGGCAATAGCGGCGGCGGCATGGGCAAATCGCACCGCGTCGTACATTGGCTTCTGCTCCAGTCGCGCGGTAATAAAGGCACCGTTAAAGGTGTCACCCGCCGCGATGGTGTCGATAGCTTTAACACTGAAGCCTGCAATACGCTGACCTTCTCCCCGCTCGCTCAGCCAGACGCCGCGGCGACCAAGCGTAATCAGTACCGTGCCGATGCCTTTGGCATGCAGCACTTCCGCAGCGCGTGCCGCATCTTCATCGCTGTTGACTGCAATGCCGGTCAGGCTCTCGGCTTCGGTCTCATTCGGCGTAATAATATCGACTAATGCCAGCAGTTCATCTGAAAGAGAGGTAGCGGGAGCCGGATTGAGGATAACCTGCGTATGATGCTGCCGGGCAAGCGTCGCAGCGGCCAGTACGCTTTCCAGTGGTGATTCCAGCTGCATTAATAGTGCATCAGCATCGGCGATAACCTGCTGATGACGCGCCACACAATCGGGTGTTAACGCCGCATTTGCACCAGAGTAAATGCCAATGTTGTTCTCACCGTCACCGTTGACGAAAATCATTGCCACACCGGTCGACTCGCCCTCGACCACCTCGACTGGCGTGGTATCAATATTGTCCTGCGTAAGCTGATCACGAATACGTTTACCCATGTCGTCAGCGCCCACACAGGCGATAAATGCGATATCGGCACCGGCACGACCAGCGGCTACCGCCTGATTTGCACCTTTACCGCCAAACGCAATCTGATAATTCTGCCCGATCACCGTTTCACCGGGACGAGGAAAATGCGCCAGATTAAGGATGTGGTCAGCGTTGATGCTGCCAAGAACGGCCAGTTTTGCGTTTTTGCTCATTAGGGGAGTCCGGAATAAGTGCGCCACCGGGAGGGTGGCGCGGTGCCCTGCATTTCTTTGAGTTATTGAGTGACCAGCTTCAGGTCGACCGGATTGACCGCCTGCACTTTTTCACCCTTCAGCACTTTATCAGCGGTATCCACGCCGATCATGCCAATTTTTTCTGGCATCTGTGCCACAGTCGCAGACAGTTTGCCAGCTTCTACGGCTTTAACGCCATCAGCCGTGCCGTCAAAACCCACCACGATCACACCAGTTTTTCCGGCGGTCTGCAGTGCACGCAGTGCACCCAGTGCCATTTCGTCGTTCTGCGCGAATACCGCCTGAACATCCGGGTGTGCCTGCAGCAGGTTCTGCATCACGTTCAGACCTTTAGTACGGTCAAAGTCAGCAGGCTGGCTGGCGAGGATCTGGAATTTATGCGCATCAGCGGCCTGTTTGAAGCCTTCGCCACGTTCACGGGCAGCAGATGTGCCGGCAATGCCCTGCAGTTCGATAATTTTGGCGTTTTCGCCCACTTTTTTGGCGATGAAGTCACCGGCCATTTTGCCGCCGAAGCGGTTGTCAGAAGCGACATGGCTGACAACGGTGCCCTGAGCTGCAACACGATCCAGGGTGATAACCGGAATCTTCGCCTGGTTAGCCATCTTCACGGCGTTACCCACGGCATCAGAGTCGGTCGGGTTGATCAGCAGCAGCTTCGTGCCGCGAACGGTCAGATCCTGCACATTCGCCAGCTCTTTCGCCGGGTTATTCTGTGAATCCAGCACCACCAGGTTGTAGCCCAGTTTATCGGCTTCTTTCTGTGCACCCTCTTTCAGCGAAACAAAGAACGGGTTGTTCAGGGTTGAGACCACCAGCGCGATGGTATCTTTTGCCATGGCGCTGGTACTGAGCGTGGCGCCGAGAATCATGGCCAGTGCGGTTAACTTTTTCATCTTGTTATCCTGTGTAAGGTCAGAGTTATTTACTGCTTTTATTATCCACCAGCACCGCCAGCAGGATGACTACCGCTTTAACGATCATCTGGTAGTAGGAAGAGACGCCCATCAGGTTCAGGCCATTGTTCAGGAAGCCAAGGATCAGCGCGCCAATCAGGGTGCCGAAAATACGGCCTTTACCGCCGGCCAGGCTGGTTCCACCCAGCACGACCGCAGCAATTGCATCCAGTTCATAGCCGGTGCCCGCTGTCGGCTGTGCCGAAGAGAGACGCGCCACTTCAATGGTGCCCGCCAGCGCAGCCAGCATGCCACTCAGTGAATAGACGATAATTTTGACGCGATTC
This sequence comes from Pantoea sp. ANP04, assembly GCF_041982285.1. Classification (NCBI taxonomy): domain Bacteria; kingdom Pseudomonadati; phylum Pseudomonadota; class Gammaproteobacteria; order Enterobacterales; family Erwiniaceae; genus Pantoea; species Pantoea sp. ANP04. Next base: position 4,952 of record NZ_JAUTYS010000007.1, read on the forward strand.
ACATTGATGCCAGAGAGACGCGTTGCCGCTTCATTACCACCCAGTGCATAGATATAGCGGCCCAGGCGGGTGTGTTGCAGCATGTACCATGCGGCAATAAAGACCAGCGCCATCAGCCAGACCGGCGCAGGAATACCCAGTGGGCGACCAATACCAAACCAGCCCAGCAGATCGGCATTGGCACTGAAGCCGGTGTTAATCGGGCTGCCGTCGGTGTAGACCATGGTCACACCGCGCAGCAATAACATCATGACCAGCGTGGCGATAAAGGCCTGTACCTTGCCGCGTGCCACAATGGTGCCGGTCAGGCCACCGATTGCCGCGCCCAGTGCCAGCGAAGCCGCCACCGCGACCAGCGCATTGACTTCCATGCCCACCAGCGATGCACCCACTGCGCCCGTCAGGGCCAGCAAAGAACCCACAGAGAGGTCAATGCCTGAGGTCAGGATCACCAGCGTCATCCCGACGGCCATAATGGCGTTAACCGAGGTCTGCTGCAGAATGTTGAACAGGTTCGCCACGGTAAAGAAGTTCGGACTCTGGCTGGCCACCACGGCGATCAGCACCATCAGCGCAATCAGTGACTTCTGTTCCAGCAGCCAGCTTTTGCTAAACCAGCGACGGCTGGCCGGTAAAGTTTGGGTCGTCATACCACTAAATCCTCGCTGTGTTGCTTGCCTACGGCGGCTGCCATCAGGCTTTCCTGAGTGGCCTCTTCTCGGGTAAATTCGCCGCTGATACGGCCTTCATGCATCACCAGAATCCGATCGCTCATGCCCAGCACTTCCGGCATTTCCGAGGAGACCAGGATGATGCTCAGCCCTTCGGCTTTAAACTGGTTAATCAGTTGGTAGATCTCTTTCTTCGCACCGACATCCACACCGCGTGTCGGTTCATCCAGAATCAGCACGTTGGGCCGGGTCATCAGACCGCGGGCAATCGCCACTTTCTGCTGGTTGCCGCCCGAAAGCAGGCCAATCGGCTGCTCCATAGACGGCGTTTTAACATTGAACAGACGGATAAAATCGCCCACCGCCAGCTGCTCTGCTGCATGTTTCAGCGTGCCGCTGCCGTGACTGAAATAGCGCAAGGCCGTCAGAGACATGTTCTCTTTTACTGACATGCCCAACACCAGGCCATCACGCTTACGATCTTCGGAGATATAGACGATGCCATTCGCCAGTCCATCCTGCGGAGAACGCGTCACGACTTCCCGGCCATTGAGCCACAGATTGCCTTCGCGACGCGGCAATGCGCCGTACAGCACCTTCATCAGTTCGGTACGCCCCGCACCCATCAGGCCAGAAACGCCGAGGATTTCACCTTTGCGCAGGCTGAAGCTGACGTTCTCTACACCTGGTCCGCTCACGTTCTCCACTTTCAGTCGCACATCGCCTGGCGCCTGATCGATATGAGGATATTGATCTTCCAGCTTACGTCCGACCATCATCTCGATGAGGCTCTCTTCGGTCAGCTCGCTGACCGGACGTTCAGCAATAAACTGGCCGTCGCGGAACACCGTGACGTCATCGCAGATCTCAAAGATCTCTTTCATGCGATGCGAGATATAGACGATGCCGCAGCCCTGCGCTTTCAGTTCGTTGATCACGCGGAATAGAGACAGCGTCTCGGTATCGGTCAGCGCATCGGTCGGTTCATCCATAATGATGACCTGTGATTCGAAGCTCAGGACTTTGGCGATTTCGACCATTTGCTGATCGCCAATCGACAGATCCCCGACCAGCTTGTGGCTGTTGAAGCGCAGATTAAGACGTTTAAGCAGCGCATCCGCTTCGGCATACATACGCGGCCACTGAATACGGCCAAAACGACCTACATATTCGCGACCGAGAAAGATATTCTCCGCCACGGTTAACTGAGGGATCAGGTTCAGTTCCTGATGGATGATGCCAATGCCCGCTTCCTGAGACGCTTTCGGTCCACTGAAACGGGTCTCTTTGCCGAGCCAGCGCAGCGTACCGGCATCATATTGATAGATCCCGGTCAGCACTTTCATCATGGTGGACTTGCCTGCGCCATTCTCGCCCACCAGCGCCATCACGCGTCCTGCCCGAACATTCAGCGATGCACCCTTGAGGGCTTTCACACCCGGAAAGGATTTTTCAATGCCGTCGAGTTGCAGTAAAGGTTGCATAGCGGCCTCAGAAGGTCACACCGGCGCTGAGGATGACATTCGCAAACGGAGAACACTCTCCGCTGCGAATGACCGCCTGACTACGCTGCGTTTGTTGTTTGAATTGTTCATGACTGGTGTAGCTGATGGTGATGATATTCCCCTGGTGCTGTTGCAAGGCTTCGAGCACAGCGACAAGCGCACTATGAAGTTGCGGATTATGCTGCTTAATCTCTTCCGCGATCAGGGCGCTCTCTACCTGCATCTCCAGTGCGACAGCATTCACCACCTGCATAAAATCGGGCGTACCCGGCGTGAGCGCTAAGTCGATACGCTGCGGTCCTGCCGGAATCGGCAAGCCTGCATCGGCAATCGTCAGCGTATCCGTGTGTCCCAGGCGGGCAATCACATGAGAGAGTTCAGCGTTTAACAAGCGACCTTTTTTCATCTTTTCACTCCACAGCGAAACGTTTCGCTGATGGGAGTGTATGAAAAGCCGCCATCAACTCAACGGGCAAAGAAGAAATCTGTGATCGCCATCGAAACGTTTCGCTCACGCGAGGGGAAATTTGCATTAAGGCGGGGAACGGGCAGAAAAAAGGGCCGCAAATGCGACCCTGAAGCAAAAGATTAAGGCAGCTTTTTAACCTGCTTAACGTCCATCTCAATGCTGTTGAAATCTTTATCCAGTTCACCCGTGAGCTCTACGTTATCTTTGGGCGTGATTGTCTGGCCGTTCCAGTGCTTGTGGTCGATTTCGACTTTCATTGTGCCGGTCTGGTCGCGGAACAGATAATCTTCTTTGCCGGTCTGTTTCTCCAGCTTGCCGCGCACGGTGATCCAGCTGTCATCTTTCATCTCTTCAGCCTGCTTCACGGTCACCACACTGGTGTGGTCTGCACTAAAGCCACCCTGTCCGGCTGCTGACTGTGTCTGTGTGGCTGGCGCGCTGGGATCAACAAATCCGCCCTGCTGCGCAGCGAAAACCGGGGCGGAAGCCAGCATAACGACGGCCAGAATTGCAGCATGCTTTTTCATGGTGTACCTCTTTTCAGTGGTGTTTTCGGTTTGAATACGCCCAGTTGACCACAGAGTTCTTAACAGCTTCTTAAGCGTTAAAAATAAGCGATTTTCGCCGAAATCAGCTGTACACCAGGGAAGTTGCTTCGTATAAAGCGCTATCGGAACAGGGAGACGTGATGCGTATTTTACTGATTGAAGACGATCGCTTAATTGGCGACGGTATCAAAGCGGGGCTAAGTAAGCTGGGCTTTAGCGTTGACTGGTTTATGTCTGGTGAGTCCGGCTTTAACGCGCTGGAGGCCGCACCCTGGGATGCGGTGATTCTGGATCTTTCACTGCCCGAGCGGGATGGACTCGATATCCTGCGGGAGTGGCGACAGCAGGGCAACGATGTGCCGGTACTGATACTGACCGCCCGCGATGCGCTCGATCAGCGGGTCAAAGGCCTGCAGCTGGGCGCTGATGACTATCTATGCAAGCCTTTTGCCTTAACCGAAGTGGCCGCTCGCTTACAGGCGCTGATCCGCCGCCGTCACGGCCAGCTGCAGCCCGAACTCCGTCACGGTAACGTGGTGCTGATCCCCGGCAGCCACAGTGTGATGCGCGAGGGTGAGACGATTGCGTTGAAAAGTCGTGAACTGGCGCTGCTGGAACTCTTTATGCGCAATCCAGGCCGGGTGCTGACGCGTAGCCAGCTGGAAGAGAAGCTCTACAGCTGGGACGCCGACGTCTCCAGCAATGCGGTGGAAGTGCATATCCATCATCTGCGTAAAAAGCTGGGCAGCACATTTATCCGCACGCTGCATGGCGTCGGTTATACGCTGGGGGCCGCCGAATGCGATCAATGAGTCTGTTTCTGCGGCTGGGCATCGGTTTTGTGCTGCTGCTCGGCCTCTGCTGGGCCAGTGCCAGCCTGAGTGCCTGGCATCAGACGCGTGAAACCCTGGATGAGCTCTTTGATACCCAGCAGATGCTGCTGGCTAAGCGTCTGCTGACGCTGGATTTCTCCTCGCTGGACAATACCACACTGCCCAGAACCAAAGAGATGCTGCGCCACCATCGTGGCGAACAGGATGATGATGCACTGGCCTTTGCTGTCTTCACGCGTGACGGCAGGCAGGTGATGAATGATGGCGACAACGGCCGTTATCTGCCGTTTGAGGCGGAGCATCAGGGATTTCATGAAGGGCAGCTCACCAATGACGACGATAGCTGGCGATTTGTCTGGCTGACCACGCCTGATAAGCAGTTCCGGGTGGTGGTGGGCCAGGAGTCGGAATACCGCGATGACATGACGCGGGATCTGATGAAGGCCAGCATGTTGCCCTGGCTAATCGCGCTGCCTTTAATGTTGCTTCTGCTTATCGGTCTGGTCTGGTCTGAACTGCGGCCGCTGAAGACGCTGGCAAAACAACTGGCGCAGCGTTCGGCCGATGATGATACGCCGCTACAGGCAGACCGCGTGCCAAAAGAGGTGCAACCGCTGATGGTCGCGCTCAATGGTCTGTTCAGCCGCATTAGCGCCATGATGCAGCGTGAACGCCGCTTTACCTCCGATGCCGCGCATGAACTGCGCAGTCCGCTGGCCGCGCTGCAGGTGCAAAGCGAAGTGATCCAGCTGACTGCAGATGACGAAGTCATGCGAACCCATGCGCTGCAGCAGCTGGATGCCGGGATTGTCCGCGCAACGCGGCTGGTGGATCAGCTGCTGACGCTCTCGCGGGTTGAAGCCGATGATGTGCGCAGCGCCTTCGAACCTGTGTCGCTGAAACGCACGGTGCAGGAGACGCTCGCCGCACAGCTGCCTCTGGCGGACAAAAACGGTGTGACGCTGCGCCTTCTCGCAGAGGCCGATCCGCTGATTCAGGGGCATCCGCTGTTACTGTCACTGCTGGTGCGGAATCTGCTGGATAACGCCATTCGCTACACGCCTGCGGGCAGTGAGGTTGATGTGCGGTTGCAGGCAAACAGCCTGTCGGTGGAGGATAATGGCGAGGGTCTGAGTGCAGCGGATCTGCAACGGCTCGGAGAACGTTTCTGGCGACCGCCGGGCCAGGAGAAGAGTGGTAGCGGGCTGGGATTGTCGATAGTCCGCAACATTGCCCAGTTGCACGGAATGCAGGTCACCTTCAGCCAGCGATCCGGCGGCGGATTATGCGTCACGCTGCGCTGGTCAGCGCCCGCCCCGTAAGGCGGACGCTGCAGATCAAATCTCGACCTGAGTGCCCAGCTCGATCACCCGGTTTGGGGGGATCTCAAACTGGTCTGGCGCACGGAGCGCATTGCGCTGCAGCGCCAGGAAGAGTTTGCCGCGCAGGCGCAGATACCACGGACGTTTGCCGATAATCAGCGATTCATGTGACATGAAGAACGACGTCTCCATCATGCGGCAGTTAAGACCTTCCAGACCGCAGCGGTGGAAAATCTCCTCGACGTTTGGCGTTTCGCGCCAGCCGTAGCTCGCCACCACGCGCCAGAAAGTCGGCGACAGCTGCTCAATAGTGACGCGACGCACGTTGTGCACGTAAGGCGCATCTTCAGTTCGCAACGTCAGCAGCACCACCCGCTCATGCAACACTTTGTTATGCTTGAGGTTATGCAGCATGGCAAATGGAATCACATTCAGTGCACGTGACATATAGACCGCCGTGCCCGGTACGCGAACCGGCGGCGATTTCTCCAGTGACGCGATCATTGCCTCCAGGGAGTTGCCATGTTCGTGCATACGGCGCAGCAGGCGGAAACGCTCGCTTTTCCACGTCGTCATAATGATAAACATCACCAGGCCGAGACAGAGCGGCAACCAGCCACCGGAGAAGATTTTCACCAGGTTGGCGGTAAACAGCGGCACGTCAATGCAGAGCATTAATACCAGGATGACGGCAACCGCCAGCTTGTTCCAGTGCCAGTTTTTAACCGCCACGGTGCAGGAGAGCATCGCCGTCAGCACCATGGTGCCAGTCACCGCAATACCGTAGGCGGCAGCCAGATTACTTGAATGCTCAAAGCTGATAATCACAATCAGCACCGCGAAATAGAGCACCCAGTTGATTACCGGAATATAAATCTGACCCGATTCACGCTCAGAGGTGTGGATGATGCGCATACCTGGTAGATAGCCCAGTCGCACCGCCTGACGCGTCAGCGAGAAGACACCAGAGATCACCGCCTGCGAGGCGATAACGGTGGCCAGGGTCGCCAGAATCAGCATTGGGATCAGCGCCCATTCCGGCGCCAGCAGGAAGAAGGGGTTTTTAATCGCTTTAGGGTCGCTGAGTAACAGCGCACCCTGACCAAAATAGTTCAGTGCCAGCGACGGCAGTACCACCGAGAACCAGGCCAGTCGAATCGGCACTTTACCGAAGTGCCCCATATCGGCATAGAGCGCTTCAACCCCGGTAATCGCCAGCACCACCGCGCCAAGCGCGAAGAATGAGACAGATTTATAGTGCACGAAGAATTCGACCGCATAAGCGGGATTCAGCGCATGCAGCACTTCCGGATTTTTCATGATGCCGCTGACCCCAAGGATCGCCAGCACAAGGAACCAGACCAGCATCACCGGCGCGAAGAGTTTGCCCACCATGCCGGTGCCATGTTTCTGAATCGCAAACAGCAGCGTCAGCACCGCAATCGACATCGGCACGATAAAAGGATCCAGCGACGGCGCGGCAATCTCCAGGCCTTCAATAGCGGACATCACCGAAATGGCTGGCGTGATCACCACTTCCCCATAGAAGAAGCTGCCCCCAATCAGGCCCATGATCACCAGTACTGCCGTGGCCCGCGCACCGGTATGGCGTCCAGCCAGCGACATCAGTGTCAGTATCCCGCCTTCACCGGCGTTGTCGGCACGCATCACATAGCTGATGTATTTCAGTGAGACCACCAGCACCAGCAGCCAGAAAATCAGCGACAGAAAGCCAAACACCGCTTCCCGCTCAACGCCGAAGCCAAACTGTCCGGAGAGACATTCACGCAAGGTATACAGCGGACTGGTGCCGATATCCCCGTAAACAACACCAATGGCGGCCAGCGTTAATCCGCGAAGTGACTGCTTATTATCCGAGCTCATAGAGTTATCTTTTGTTGGAGTCTAAGAGGCGCGAAAACCCCTCGCTCAGGCCATCAAAAAGCGCACAGTATGCACGGTTTAGCGAAAATTCCTATACCCGCTTCGCCTCGCTGGCAGGGTAACGGGGTCACTTCTGGCGATAAAGCGTTAATTAGCGTTGCTTTTAATCCAGGCAAACCTTCTGAAACAAAAAAGCTGACAGCTATCAACGCTTTCACGCATGATGATCTATAGAGTAAAGCGCTTGCTTAAGCGCGGCGGCCCGACGATCGTAAGGACAGTGAAGTGATTATGGCTCAACCCCATCTTTTGGCAGAAAGAATTTCTCGCCTCAGCAATGCGTTAGAAAAAGGATTGTATGAGCGGCATCATGCCATACGCCTTTGCCTGCTCGCGGCGCTGAGTGGTGAAAGTGTGTTCCTGCTGGGACCGCCAGGCATCGCCAAGAGCCTGATTGCCCGTCGCCTCAAATATGCCTTTCAGCACGCCCGCGCTTTTGAATATCTGATGACCCGTTTCTCCACACCGGAAGAGGTGTTTGGTCCGCTCTCCATTCAGGCGCTGAAAGATGAAGGGCGCTATCAGCGTCTGACCAAAGGGTATCTGCCCGACGCCGAGATTGTTTTTCTGGATGAGATCTGGAAAGCGGGGCCGGCGATTCTCAATACGCTGCTGACAGCTATTAATGAGCGCCGCTTCCGCAATGGCGACAGCGAAGAGACCATCCCGATGCGGCTGCTGGTCACCGCCTCCAATGAACTGCCGGAAGCGGATAGCGGTCTTGAAGCGCTCTATGATCGGATGCTGATCCGCCTGTGGCTGGATAATGTGCATGAGAAACAGAACTTCCGCAGCATGCTGACGCACCAGCAGGATGAGCACACCAATCCGGTCGCGGAGTCCCTGCGCATCAGTGATGAAGAGTATGCACAGTGGCAGCTCGGCATCAGCCAGGTCAGTCTGCCCGATGCGGTGTTTGAGCTGATTTATCAGCTGCGTCAGCAGCTGGAGAGCCAGCCCGCCGCGCCTTACATTTCCGATCGTCGCTGGAAAAAAGCGATTCATCTGTTGCAGGCCAGCGCCTTCTATAGCGGTCGCAACACCATTGCACCGATAGACCTGATCCTGCTGAAAGATTGTCTCTGGCATGACGTTGCGTCCATGCAACTGCTGGAGCGCGAAATCGACCTGTTAATGACGCAGCACGCCTGGCAGCAGCAACCGATGCTGATGAAACTGCAGCAGATCAAAGCTCGCCGCATGGCCCTCCAGCAACAGCAGAGCATCGCGCAGGCAATCACCCTGGAAAAACACAGCGGCATGTTCAGCCGCAAACCCCATTACGATCTGCCAGAAAGCTTTACCGATGAGCAACTGACGCTGATGCTGCAAAAACCGCTGATGCTGCATGATATGCAGGTAAGTCATCTGGTGATCGCGCGTGATGCCCTGAATCAGTGGCTGCAAAAAGGCGGCGAGGTTCGCGGCAGGCTCAATGGGATTGGCTTTGCGCAGAGCCTGGATTTACACGTGGATGCACAGCATTGTCTGGCTATCCGTGATGTCAGCCTGCAATCGTCGCGCCTGACACTGCCAGGCGTCAGCAGCAGCGAGCCGCTGCCCGGTGAAATCACCGACGCGCTGGATGCACTGGAGAGTGAACTGCGGTCGCAGCGACATCAGTTCAGTCAGCATCAGCGCTGCCTGTTTATCAGTGATGACTGGCTGGCGCGGGTTGAAACCAGTCTGCAGGATGTGGCGGAACAGCTGAAACAGGCGCGTAAATGATCTCAGTGGAGACGCTCAGCACACTGCTCTCAGTGGGGGAAACCGAACTGATTGAAGAGCTGATCATTGCTCTGCTGGCGTCGCCCCAGCTTGCGCTGTTTTTTGAAAAGTTTCCCGGGCTGAAGAAAGCGCTGCTGCGCGATATACCGCGCTGGCGAGCCGAAATCACAGCCGATCTCAAAGCCACACCGGTTCCGGCCACGCTGGCCGAAGAGTTTCAGCTGTTCCAGCGGGTACAACTTCTCAGCGATCGTGACTTCAGCCACCAGCTGAATGCCACACTTCAGGCACTTGAAAGCCTGCCGTCCCCCTTTCTGGATGAAGCTAACCGGCTGCTGCAACATACCGATATCGCTCATCTCAGCAGCGCGCAGCACCAACTTTTTCTGCAGCGCTGGCGGCTGAGCCTGACCTTACAGACGCTGACGCTGAATCAGCAGTTGCTGGAACAGCAGCGCGAACGTCTGCTGGCGGAACTGCAGCAGCGCATGGCACTGAGCGGCCAGCTGGCACCGATTCTGGGCGACGATGATGAAGCTGCCGCGGGTCGGTTGTGGGACATGAGTAAAGCGTCACTGCAGCCTGGCGACTATCAGTTGATGCTGCAATATGGTGACTTTCTGGCTCAGCAGCCGGAGCTGCTGAAACTGGCCCAGCAGCTGGGTCGCAGCCGCGAGGCAAAATCGGTGCCGTCGCAGGATGCGCCAATGGAAGCTTTTCACCATCTGGTGCAGGAGCCTGCGTCCGTGCCGGAAGAGGTCAGCGGCATTCATCAGAGCGATGACGTGCTGCGTCTGCTGCCGCCGGAGTTAGCCGCGCTGAGCATCAGCGAACTGGAGCTGGAATTTTACCGGCGGCTGGTCGAGAAACGGCTACTGACCTACAAGCTGCAGGGCGATGCCTGGCATGAAAAGGTGACGATGCGTCCGGCCAGCCACCAGCAACATGAAGAGCAGCCACGCGGGCCATTTATCGTCTGCGTTGATACCTCCGGTTCGATGGGTGGCTTCAATGAGCGCTGTGCCAAAGCGTTTTGTCTGGCGCTACTGAAGGTCGCGCTGGCCGACCGTCGTCGCTGCTACCTCATGCTCTTTGCCCATGAGGTGATTGGCTATGAGCTGACCGGTGATGACGGGCTGGAACAGGCGATTCGTTTTCTCAGTCAACGTTTTCGCGGCGGCACCGATCTGGCTGCCTGTCTATCCTCTGTTGTCACCCGAATGGAAGGCGCACTGTGGCAGGAAGCCGATGCGGTGATCGTCTCCGATTTTATTGCCCAGCGTCTGCCGGAAGAGGTGATCGGGGCGATTAAAAAGCGTCAGCGACACAATCAGCAACGTTTTCATGCCGTGGCGATGTCGACCCACGGGAAACCAGGTATTCTGCGCATCTTTGACCATATCTGGCGCTTCGATACCGGCATGAAAAGCCGCCTGCTACGCCACTGGCGCCGTTAAGTCATCTGACAGAAAAGCTTCTTTGCTATAGTAAATTACCGTTTCACTTACTCAGCAATCTGGAGCTTCCTGTGACGCTTGCTCAACCTCACCGCGATTTGCCTGCCCCGACGCGGACGTTATTGCTCTCCGGCCAGAACATAGAACAAAAACGTGCCGAGTTGCTGGCCTATTTTCATCAGACCTGGGAACAGTATGAAAGTCTGTTCACCTGTCTGGCCGATTCAAAGGCCTGGTTTACGAAAGCCATTCCGCTGCGCCATCCATTGATCTTCTATTTTGGCCACACCGCTACCTTTTACATTAATAAGCTGATGGCCGGACGTCTTATTGATGCGCGTCTGGACGATCGCATCGAAGCGATGATGGCGATTGGTGTTGATGAGATGAGCTGGGATGATCTCAACGACAGCCACTATGACTGGCCGACCATTGAGGAAGTCCGTGCATACCGCGGGCGCGTTAAAGCGCTGGTCAGCGATCTGATCCAGACCATGCCGATCACGCTGCCACTCAGCTGGGAGAGCCCGGCATGGGTGATCCTGATGGGGATTGAGCATGAGCGTATTCATCTGGAAACCTCCAGCGTGCTTATCCGCCAGCTACCCGTTGAGTGGGTCAGACCACAGGCCGCGTGGCCGGCATGCCCGATGGCACGCCACCAGCGCGAGGCTGTTCCGGCCAATACCCTGCTGCCGATGCCCGGTGGCACCCTTACGCTGGGGAAAACCGACGACACCTACGGCTGGGATGTCGAATATGGCCGCCAGCAGGTTACGCTGCAGCCGTTCCAGGCGAGCAAAATGCTGGTCAGCAACGCGGAATTTCTGGCGTTCGTTGAGGCTGGCGGTTATCAGGATGCCCGCTGGTGGGATGACGAAGGCTGGGGCTGGTGTCAATTTGCCAAAGCAGAAATGCCCACCTTCTGGGTCGGCACGCCTGCGATGCCCGATCAGCTTAAACTGCGTCTGATGTGTGAAGAGGTCGCAATGCCATGGGACTGGCCTGCCGAGGTCAATCAGCTGGAAGCGGCGGCCTTCTGCCGCTGGAAAGCGAATCAGACCGGCATGAGTGTTCAGCTCCCCTGTGAAGCAGAATGGGCTCAGCTACGCGAACAGATCGCGGGCGATCAGCCAGACTGGGATCGGGTGCCGGGCAACATCAACCTGGCGTACTGGGCTTCCTCCTCGCCGGTCGACCTCTTCGCGCAGGGCGAATTCTTCGATATCGTCGGTAACGTCTGGCAGTGGACGACTACGCCGACCAATGGCTTTGAAGGCTTCAACGTTCACCCGCTGTACGATGATTTCTCCACTCCGACCTTTGATGGCAAACATTCGCTGATCAAAGGCGGCAGCTGGATCTCAACCGGCAACGAAGCGCTGAAATCAGCCCGCTATGCGTTCCGCCGCCACTTCTTCCAGCATGCCGGTTTCCGCTACGTAGTTTCCAGCCATCAGGAGACGATGGCGCCAAACCCGTATGAATCTGACGCGATGGTGTCGCAGTACCTCGACTTCCAGTATGGCCCGCGCTATTTCGGTGTGGACAATTATGCCGAAAGCCTGGTGAAGCTGGCGCTGGACTACACAACGGCACGTGGCGAAGCCCTTGATATCGGCTGTGCCACCGGACGCGCCAGTTTTGAGCTGGCTCGCCACTTTGAACGCGTCACCGGGATGGACTACTCGGCGCGCTTCATTGATGTGGCGCTGCAGCTGGCCAGCGGCGAAGACTTCCGTTATCTGCTGCCACAGGAAGGCGACCTGGTGGAGTATCGTCAGGTTCGCCTGAAAGATTTCGCACTGGAGAGCGAACTGGCGCAGCGGATTCAGTTTGTTCAGGGGGATGCCTGTAACCTCAAACCTCAGCCTGGCCGTTACGACCTGGTACTTGCCTCCAACCTGATTGATCGTCTGCGCCAGCCTGCGCGCTTCCTGCGTGATGTCACGCCGATGCTGCGTCAGGGCGGTATTCTGCTGCTCTCATCCCCTTATACCTGGCTGGAAGATTTCACACCGAAAGAGAACTGGCTGGGCGGTGTACGTGAGAACGGTGAGGCACTGACGACGCTGCAGGCACTGCAACGTCTGCTGGCGGCCGACTTCGACCTGGTCGATGAACCGCAGGATAAACCGTTTGTGATCCGCGAAACGGCCCGCAAGTTCCAGCATACGCTGGCGCAGGTCACCGTCTGGCGCAAACGCTAAGTGAACCGGCAGCGGCGCCCGTCGCTGCCGGGAGTTGCCTGAACCGTTATTTTGCTGCACATTCACCGTTGTTTACTCAAGCAGACCCATAACGAGGATGGCCATGGCCGAACATCTGCAGCTCGATAACCTGGATCGCGGCATTCTGAATGCCCTGCTGGATAATGCGCGCACCGCTTACGCCGAGCTGGCAAAACAGTTTAATGTCAGCCCGGGCACCATTCATGTGCGTGTGGAAAAAATGAAGCAGGCGGGCATCATCCTGGGAACACGGGTTGATATCGATCCGCGCCAGCTGGGGTTTGATGTCTGCTGCTTTATTGGCATTATCCTTAAGAGTGCGCGTGACTATCCGGCGGCGCTGAGCAAACTGGATGCGCTGGATGAAGTGGTTGAAGCCTGGTACACCACCGGCCACTACAGCATTTTTATTAAAGTGATGTGCCGCTCAATTGACGCCCTGCAGCAGGTCCTGATCAATAAGATCCAGACCATCGATGAAATTCAGTCCACAGAAACGCTGATCTCCCTGCAAAACCCGATCATGCGCACCATCAAGCCCTGATCCTCTTTTCCTTGTGCATAATCTTATCCCTGACGAATGTGGCGGCTGACAACAGCTGCATTCGCTTCTTCTGATCTATTAACCCTGTTGTCCACAGGTGGATCACCGCTTGATCACAGCGTACAATGCTCGCCTTAATGTCCGGGAGAGCAAGATGGCCGATATTACCTTAATCAGTGGCAGTACTCTGGGTAGCGCAGAGTATGTGGCTGAACATCTCGAAGAAAAATTACAGGAAGCGGGCTTCTCAACCCAGATGCTGCATGGTCCGGCGCTGGATGAGGTGCCGCACGAGGGTATCTGGCTGGTGGTCTGCTCAACCCACGGTGCTGGCGATATTCCTGACAACCTTCTGCCCCTGTTCGAGGCCATCACGGAAAGCAAACCCGATCTCTCGCAGGTGCGGTTTGGTGCTGTCGGACTCGGCAATCATGAATATGATCTCTTTTGTGGCGCGATCCGCCAGATTACAGCGCTGTTAATTGCTCAGGGTGCCCGTCAGATCGGCGATCGCCTTGAGATCGACGTGCTGGAGCATGAGATTCCTGAAGATCCCGCAGAAGCCTGGCTGGAAAGCTGGAAAAACGCGATCTGAAGGGGGCTGGGGATCGCGAAATAGTCACGATCCCCAGTGGAAGATGCTGATTTTATCCTTTTCCCTCCTTTTATTTTGTGGATAACTACCCTGTTTTGTTGCGTATAACCGGTAGTTATCCAGATAACAACGGGAGAACGATTTTTGAGCTGTGGATAACAGTCCATTTTGATCCCAGCTTATACGGATCAGGATCACCGATCACTCACAGGTAGTGATCCTCTCTATCCTGTTGTTTCTGAGGTGCTTCTGACACATATCCACAGAAAAGCGGGATCCTAATAAGAGATCTAACAGAAAGATCATATACAGATCTAAGATCCTTTCTTTTAAAACCGGACGATCCCGCGGCTTTCACCCCAGACGGAATTTGAGTAGAATCCACGCCCCAGGACGACGATCCTGCAAGTTCATCAACCGAGGTACCACTTCATGTTTTATCAGGATCCTTTTGACGTCATCGTAATTGGTGGTGGTCATGCGGGCACCGAAGCCGCAATGGCGGCAGCCCGAATGGGTCAGCAAACCCTGTTACTCACCCATAACATTGATACGCTTGGACAAATGTCCTGTAACCCGGCGATTGGTGGTATTGGCAAAGGACATCTGGTGAAGGAAGTGGATGCCCTGGGTGGTCTGATGGCCAGCGCAATTGACCAGGCCGGTATCCAGTTTAGGATACTAAACGCCAGCAAAGGCCCGGCGGTACGGGCGACCCGTGCTCAGGCTGACCGCGTGCTCTATCGGCAGGCGGTGCGAACGGCACTGGAGAACCAGCCTAATCTGATGATCTTCCAGCAGGCGGTTGACGATCTCATCGTGGAAAACGATCGTGTGGTCGGTGCCGTCACGCAAATGGGACTGAAGTTCCGTGCCAAAACGGTGGTCCTCACCGTCGGTACTTTCCTTGATGGCAAAATTCATATCGGTCTGGACAATTACAGTGGCGGTCGCGCTGGCGATCCCCCGTCCATTCCGCTGGCAAAACGACTGCGTGCGCTGCCGCTGCGGGTAAACCGCCTCAAGACCGGTACGCCACCGCGTATCGATGCGCGCACCATCGATTTTTCAGTGCTTAGCCCGCAGCATGGCGATGACCCCATGCCGGTGTTCTCGTTCATGGGCAATGCGTCTCAGCATCCACAGCAGGTGCCTTGCTGGATCACGCACACCAATGAGAAAACCCATGAAGTGATCCGCAATAACCTGGATCGCAGCCCGATGTATGCCGGGATCATCGAGGGAATCGGCCCACGCTACTGCCCGTCGATCGAAGACAAAGTTATGCGTTTTGCCGATCGTAACTCGCATCAGATCTTCCTGGAGCCGGAAGGGCTGACCAGTAATGAGATCTACCCGAACGGTATCTCAACCAGTCTGCCGTTTGATGTACAAATTCAGATCGTCCGATCGATGCAGGGCATGGAGAATGCAAAGATCGTGCGTCCGGGGTATGCCATTGAGTATGACTTCTTCGATCCGCGCGATCTAAAACCGACGCTGGAGAGCAAGTTTATTCATGGCCTGTTCTTTGCCGGACAGATCAACGGCACGACCGGTTACGAAGAAGCGGCAGCGCAGGGGATGCTGGCGGGTCTGAACGCGGCTCGTCAGTCTGCTGACAAAGAGGGCTGGGCACCGCGTCGCGATCAGGCTTATCTGGGCGTACTGGTTGACGATCTCTGCACGCTTGGCACTAAAGAGCCGTACCGGATGTTTACCTCCCGTGCTGAATACCGTCTGATGCTGCGCGAAGACAACGCCGATCTGCGTCTGACCGAAACCGGCCGTGAACTGGGTCTGGTGGATGATGCGCGCTGGGCGCGTTTCAACGAGAAGCTGGAAGCGATTGAACAGGAGCGTCAGCGTCTGCGGGATATCTGGGTTCATCCAAAGTCTGAGCACGTGACCGAAGTGAACACGGTTCTCAGCGCGCCGCTGACCAAAGAAGCCAGCGGTGAAGATCTGCTGCGCCGTCCTGAGCTGACCTATCTGAAGCTGATGACACTGGATGCCTTTGGTCCGGCTCTGGCTGATGAGCAGGCCGCTGAGCAGGTTGAGATTCAGGTCAAATATGAAGGTTATATTGCGCGTCAGCAGGAAGAGATTGATCGCCAGCTGCGTAATGAGAACACACTGTTGCCAGTGGAGCTCGACTACCGCCATGTGAACGGGCTGTCGAATGAGGTGATCGCCAAACTGAACGATCACAAACCCGTGTCAATTGGTCAGGCGACACGTATCTCCGGCATAACACCGGCGGCGATCTCAATTCTGCTTATTTATCTGAAAAAACAGGGTCTGCTGCGTAAAAGCGCCTGATCTGAAACGGGGCGTGGCGACACGCCCCCGCTGAATGGAATTATGTTGTGATCAACACACTCACATCGCTGCTAAAGGCAGCCAGTATTTCCCTCTCCGATCAACAAAAACAGCAGCTGGTTGCCTATGTCGGCCTGCTGGATAAGTGGAACAAAGCCTACAATCTGACATCTGTGCGCGATCCTGAGCAGATGCTGGTCCGTCATATCCTCGATAGCATCGTGGTGGCACCGCATCTGAAAGGCTCACGTTTTATTGATGTGGGAACCGGTCCCGGACTGCCGGGTATTCCGCTGGCTATCGTAATGCCTGATGCGCACTTTACGCTGCTCGACAGTCTGGGCAAACGGGTGCGCTTTCTGCGTCAGGTTCAGCATGAGTTAGGACTCACTAACATTACTCCGGTCCAGAGTCGGGTTGAAGCGTTCCCGGCTGAGCCGCCTTTTGATGGCGTTATCAGCCGTGCATTTGCGTCACTGACCGATATGGTGAACTGGTGTCATCACCTGCCAGGAAGGGAAGGGCGCTTCTTCGCGCTTAAAGGCGTGCGTCCGGACGATGAAATTGCGGAATTACCGGCTGGCTATGTTTCTGATGACGTCATTAAGCTGCAGGTGCCGCAGCTGGAAGGTGACCGTCATCTGGTCATCATTCGTCATCAGTAGCCCTTCAGTTAGCAGGGGCTTTTATCAGGGTTCTGATGAAAAAAGTGCAGATAATGCGCTATCGATAAAAGATTTTGTTTAAGCCCTGGCGGAATGAAGGTTAAAAACAGCGACGGAAATTATCCGAAAAGCTCTGTTACATTTAACGATTGGTTCACATTTAATTATCAGAAATATCACTTGTATAGGTGGGCCGCGGAATAAAAGTAGTCACGCCAGAAAATATATCGCGGTAATAACTTTGCGTGCGTAATATCAATTTCACGTTTCTTAAGCATACTTCGATGTCAATAGCGTGTTTTTGATGAAAATAGACTTGCACACGCAATTTTATAATTTCAAGACAATGATTTTTAAGGATTAATCTGTTTTACAGATTGTTCTTAAATAGGTTGAAGATAAAACTCAGTGTAGTGTGAGTGCTTATTATGTGATCTAAAGCACGCTTTAAAAGCAAGTTGCGCGTGAAATTTCAGTCAGATTAGTGCGAATCTCCGCAGGGTAATCTTTGGAAAAATAGCCCTCCGGAAAGAAATTTAAATAATTGTTCACCTTTTCGCTACTTACCGATTGAAATCGCAGGTGCGGCCCGTATAATTTGCACGGCTTTTGCTGCTTGACTCAACTGCGCAAAGGCAGTCTTATACGACACGCGACATACCCCTAACGGGGCAGGAGAGTATCAGCGTCATGTCAGTGTCTCTTTACAGTTTAAAATTCGCCCGAACGGTGCTGATGATTCAGCTGGTGACGATAGTCATCATCGGCGCACTCTTTACTGTTAAAGATGTCACCTGGGGTGTCTCTGCTCTTGCGGGTGGAGCGGCAGCCTGGCTGCCAAACGTAATGTTTTTGTTTTTAGCCTGGCGCCTGCAGGGGCAATCCCCCACTTCGGGGCGAGTCGCGTGGAGCTTCGCTTTAGGTGAAATAGCTAAAGTGTTTGCGACCATCATTTTGCTCATTGTGGCGTTGGGTCTGTTCGGCGCGGTCTTCTGGCCGGTCGGAATAACCTGGTTATCGGTGCTGGTGGTACATATTCTGGCACCGGCGGTAATTAACAACAAAGGGTAAGAGGCATCATGGCTGCAGGAGAAATCTCTACTCCGCAAGAGTACATTGGTCACCACCTGACACATCTTCAGTTGGACCTGCGTACCTTCGAGTTAGTGAATCCGCACGACGCTCCCGCGACGTTCTGGGTATTAAATATCGATTCCATGTTTTTCTCTATGGTGCTGGGAATCATCTTCCTGGTGTTGTTCCGTAGCGTGGCGAAGTCTGCCACCAGCGGTGTGCCAGGGAAAATGCAGGCGGCTATCGAACTGGTTGTCGGTTTCGTTGATAGTAACGTGCGCGACATGTATCACGGTAAGAGCAAACTTATCGCCCCGCTGGCTCTGACAATTTTTGTCTGGGTCTTCCTGATGAACTTCATGGATCTGCTGCCAATCGACCTGCTGCCATATATTGGTGAGCATGTGTTGGGGTTACCGGCGCTGCGCGTCGTACCGTCTGCAGACGTGAACATCACGCTATCTATGGCGTTGGGCGTATTTATTTTGATTCTGTTCTACAGCATCAAAATGAAAGGCATTGGCGGCTTCACGAAAGAGCTGACGCTGCAGCCTTTTAACCACCCGATCTTCATCCCGATCAACCTGATTCTGGAAGGTGTGAGCCTTCTGTCTAAGCCTGTATCACTGGGTTTACGACTGTTCGGTAACATGTATGCGGGTGAACTGATCTTTATCCTTATTGCCGGTCTGTTGCCGTGGTGGTCGCAGTGGGTGCTGAATGTGCCGTGGGCCATTTTCCACATCCTGATCATTTCGCTACAGGCTTTCATTTTCATGGTCCTCACGATCGTCTATCTGTCGATGGCATCTGAAGAGCATTGATTTTTTTCTCAACACTACTTTCCCGCTTGATTCCGGGTGGCAGCGCACCACGCTGAGGCCCGGAAGATTAAGGGAGCATTTAACTGAAACAAACTGGAGACTGTCATGGAAAACCTGAATATGGATCTGCTGTACATGGCTGCCGCTGTGATGATGGGCCTGGCGGCAATCGGTGCTGCGATCGGTATCGGCATCCTCGGAGGAAAATTCCTGGAAGGCGCTGCTCGTCAGCCTGACCTGATTCCTCTGCTGCGTACGCAGTTCTTTGTTGTAATGGGTCTGGTGGATGCAATCCCGATGATCGCTGTTGGTCTGGGTCTGTACGTGATGTTTGCTGTCGCCTAAAGCCCTGTGTTCACTCAGCGCACAATGTGCAAGGGTGAACGGATTCTGCCGCTTATCACGTTGATAACGGCAGAAAAGTTAAATACTCAATCTAGAGGCATTGTGCTGTGAACATTAATGCAACAATCCTCGGCCAGGCTATCGCGTTCATCCTGTTTGTCGCGTTCTGCATGAAGTACGTATGGCCGCCGCTGATGGCTGCTATCGAAAAGCGCCAGAAAGAAATTGCTGAAGGCCTTGCTTCTGCTGAACGTGCCAAGAAAGATTTGGATCTCGCGCAGGCTAATGCGACCGACCAGCTGAAAAAAGCCAAAGAAGACGCTCAGGTCATTATCGAGCAAGCGAACAAGCGTCGCGCGCAGATTCTGGATGAAGCCAAAACCGAAGCTGAAAACGAACGTAATCGCATCGTGACACAAGCGCAGGCTGAAATTGACGCCGAGCGTAAACGTGCACGTGAAGAACTGCGTAAGCAGGTTGCGTTGCTGGCTATGGCTGGCGCCGAGAAGATCATCGAACGCTCCGTGGATGAAGCTGCTAACAGCGACATCGTTGATAAACTGGTCGCTGAACTGTAAGGAGGGAGGGGCTGATGTCTGATCTGATTACTGTAGCTCGCCCCTACGCCAAAGCAGCTTTTGACTTTGCTGTTGAGCATCAAAGTATAGAACGCTGGCAACAGATGCTGGCGTTTGCCGCAGAAGTGGCTCGCAATGAACAGATGGCTGATCTTCTCTCAGGTGCATTAGCCCCTGAAGCGCTGGCAGCGTCGTTTAACGCAGTCTGTGGTGATCAACTGGATGAACCCGCACAGAACCTGATTAAGGTGATGGCGGAAAACGGACGTTTGACAGCGCTTCCGGCTGTACTGGCTCAGTATATCGAACTGCGTGACGCTCATGAAGCCACCGCTGAAGTCGATGTTATTTCCGCCAGTACGCTGAGTGACGACCAGCTGAATAAAATCAGCGCCGCGATGGAAAAACGTCTGTCACGCAAAGTTAAGCTGAATTGCAAAATTGATAAGTCTGTGATGGCAGGCGTGATCATCCGTTCGGGTGATCTGGTTATTGATGGCAGCGTACGCGGCCGTCTTGACCGTCTGGCTGACGTCTTGCAGTCTTAAGGGGACTGGAGCATATGCAACTGAATTCCACCGAAATCAGCGAACTGATCAAGCAGCGCATTGCTCAGTTCAATGTCGTGAGTGAAGCTCACAACGAAGGTACGATTGTTTCTGTAAGTGACGGTATCATCCGCGTACACGGCCTGGCCGATGTCATGCAGGGTGAGATGATTGCCCTGCCGGGTAACCGTTACGCTATCGCCCTGAACCTCGAGCGTGACTCGGTTGGTGCAGTGGTGATGGGTCCGTACGCTGACCTCGCCGAAGGCATGAAGGTTAAGTGTACTGGCCGTATTCTTGAAGTACCGGTAGGCCGTGGCCTGCTGGGCCGCGTCGTGAACACCCTGGGTGCACCTATCGACGGTAAAGGCGCAATCGACAACGACGGTTTCTCACCGGTCGAAGTGATTGCACCTGGCGTTATCGATCGTCAGTCAGTCGACCAGCCGGTTCAGACCGGTTATAAGTCGGTCGATGCGATGATTCCAATCGGCCGTGGCCAGCGTGAGCTGATCATCGGTGACCGTCAGACCGGTAAAACCGCGATGGCGATCGATGCGATCATCAACCAGCGTGACTCAGGCATCAAGTGTGTCTATGTTGCGATTGGTCAGAAAGCCTCAACCATCTCTAACGTGGTTCGTAAGCTGGAAGAGCATGGCGCACTGCAGAACACCATCGTTGTTGTGGCGTCTGCTTCTGAATCCGCTGCACTGCAGTATCTCTCTCCGTACGCAGGTTGTGCGATGGGCGAATACTTCCGTGACCGCGGTGAAGATGCGCTGATCGTATACGATGACCTCTCCAAGCAGGCTATCGCTTACCGTCAAATCTCTCTGCTGCTGCGCCGTCCACCAGGCCGTGAAGCATTCCCTGGCGACGTGTTCTATCTCCACTCTCGTCTGCTGGAACGTGCATCACGCGTAAGCGCTGATTATGTTGAGCGTTTCACTAATGGCGCAGTGACAGGTAAAACCGGTTCACTGACCGCGCTGCCGATCATCGAAACCCAGGCGGGCGACGTTTCTGCGTTCGTTCCGACCAACGTAATCTCGATTACTGATGGTCAGATCTTCCTGGAATCGAACCTGTTCAACTCCGGTATTCGTCCGGCTGTTAACCCAGGTATTTCGGTATCCCGCGTAGGTGGTGCTGCACAGACCAAGATCATCAAGAAACTGTCCGGTGGTATCCGTACCGCGCTGGCACAGTATCGTGAACTGGCGGCGTTCTCGCAGTTCGCCTCTGATCTGGACGATGCAACCCGCAAACAGCTGAGCCATGGTCAGAAAGTGACCGAGCTGCTGAAGCAGAAACAGTATGCGCCGATGTCTGTCGCGCAGCAGGGTCTGGTTCTGTTCGCTGCAGAGCGTGGCTACCTGAACGACGTTGAACTGGCAAAAATTGGCAGCTTCGAAGCTGCGCTGCTGGCCTTCGCCGATCGCGACCACGCTGAGCTGATGGCTGAAATCAACCAGTCGGGTAACTTTAACAACGATATCGAAGCGAAGCTGAAAGGCCTGATCGATACGTTTAAAGCAACCCAGTCCTGGTAATGTCTGGCGGCTTGTCTGAAAAGGCAGGCCGCAAGGCTTTGAGGAGAAGCTAATGGCCGGCGCAAAAGAGATACGAAGCAAGATTGGAAGCGTGAAAAACACGCAGAAGATCACCAAAGCGATGGAAATGGTCGCCGCCTCCAAGATGCGTAAAACGCAGGAACGCATGGCGGCCAGCCGTCCGTATGCAGACACCATGCGCAAAGTGATTGGTCACCTTGCGTTGGGTAATCTGGAATACAAGCACCCTTACCTGGAACAGCGCGACGTGAAGCGCGTCGGCTACCTGGTCGTTTCTACAGACCGCGGGCTTTGTGGTGGTTTGAACATTAACCTGTTCAAAAAATTACTGGCGGATATGAAGTCCTGGTCCGATAAAGGCGTGCAGAGCGATCTGTCGATTATCGGTTCAAAAGGGGCGTCATTCTTCAGTGCAGTAGGTGGCAACATCGTGGCGCAAGTCAGCGGCATGGGCGATAAACCTGCCCTGTCTGATCTGATTGGCCCGGTAAAAGTGATGTTGCAGGCGTATGATGAAGGCCGCATCGACAAACTGATGATCGTCAGTAACAAGTTCAATAACACCATGTCTCAGACTCCGACCATCACCCAACTGCTGCCGTTAGCGCCAGCGGAAGGTGAAGAAGAGATGAAGGCGAAGACCTGGGATTACCTGTACGAACCCGATCCGAAAGCGCTGCTGGATACCCTGCTGCGTCGTTATGTCGAATCGCAGGTTTATCAGGGTGTGGTGGAAAATCTGGCCAGTGAGCAGGCCGCACGTATGGTAGCGATGAAAGCCGCAACCGATAACGGCGGAAATCTGATCAAAGAGCTGCAGTTGGTTTACAACAAAGCTCGTCAGGCCAGCATCACCCAGGAACTTACCGAGATCGTCTCGGGGGCCTCCGCGGTTTAACCAGGTTTGGAATTAGGTAGAGGATTCAAGATGGCAACTGGAAAGATTGTCCAGATTATCGGCGCCGTTGTTGACGTCGAATTCCCTCAGGACGCGGTACCGCAAGTGTACAGCGCCCTCGAGGTTATGAATGGTGATGCGCGTCTGGTGCTGGAAGTACAGCAGCAGCTGGGCGGCGGCGTAGTACGTACCATCGCAATGGGTACGTCTGACGGCCTGAAGCGTGGTCTGAACGTCAACGACCTGCAGAAACCGATTCAGGTACCGGTCGGTAAAGCGACTCTGGGCCGTATCATGAACGTTCTCGGCGAGCCAATCGATATGAAAGGCGAGCTGAAAGAAGAAGATGGCAGCGCAGTAGAGATCGCCTCTATTCACCGCGCAGCGCCTTCTTATGAAGATCAGTCTAACTCGCAGGAACTGCTGGAAACCGGCATCAAGGTTATCGACCTGATGTGTCCGTTTGCCAAAGGCGGTAAAGTGGGTCTGTTCGGTGGTGCGGGTGTAGGTAAAACCGTCAACATGATGGAACTGATCCGTAACATCGCAGCTGAACACTCAGGTTACTCAGTGTTTGCTGGTGTGGGTGAGCGTACTCGTGAGGGTAACGACTTCTACCACGAAATGACTGACTCAAACGTTATCGACAAAGTTGCTCTGGTCTATGGCCAGATGAACGAGCCGCCGGGTAACCGTCTGCGCGTAGCCCTGACCGGTCTGACCATGGCGGAAAAATTCCGTGATGAAGGCCGCGACGTTCTGCTGTTCATCGATAACATCTACCGTTATACCCTGGCCGGTACAGAAGTCTCTGCACTGCTGGGTCGTATGCCATCTGCGGTAGGTTACCAGCCAACGCTGGCAGAAGAGATGGGTGTGTTGCAGGAGCGTATTACCTCCACCAAGACCGGTTCAATCACTTCCGTACAGGCCGTTTACGTCCCTGCGGATGACCTGACTGACCCGTCACCAGCAACCACCTTTGCGCACTTAGACTCAACGGTAACGCTGAGCCGTCAGATCGCATCTCTGGGTATCTACCCGGCCGTTGACCCACTGGACTCTACCAGCCGTCAGCTGGATCCGCTGGTTGTTGGTCAGGAACACTATGATGTTGCGCGTGGCGTTCAGTCACTGCTGCAGCGTTATCAGGAACTGAAAGACATCATCGCCATCCTCGGTATGGATGAGCTGTCTGAAGAAGACAAACTGCTGGTGGCACGTGCGCGTAAGATTCAGCGCTTCCTGTCTCAGCCGTTCTTCGTTGCGGAAGTATTCACCGGTTCACCGGGTAAATACGTTACGCTGAAAGACACTATCCGTGGCTTTAAAGGCATCATGGAAGGTGAGTTTGACCACCTGCCAGAGCAGGCCTTCTACATGGTTGGCGCCATCGAAGAAGCCGTGGAAAAAGCGAAGAAACTGTAATAACGGTTTCCCGGGAGGAAGATTATGGCTATGACTTATCACCTGGATGTGGTCAGCGCAGAGGAGCAGTTGTTCTCTGGTCTGGTACAGAAGATTCAGGTGTCAGGTAGCGAAGGTGAACTGGGGATTTTCCCTGGCCATGCGCCGCTGCTGACTGCCATTAAGCCTGGAATGATCCGTATCGTGAAACAGCACGGCGAAGAGGAGTATATCTACCTCTCTGGCGGCGTGCTGGAAGTGCAACCAGGCAGCAGCACCGTTCTGGCCGATACCGCGATTCGCGGTACCGATCTGGACGAAGCGCGCGCGCTGGAAGCAAAACGCAAAGCAGAAGAGCACATGAACAGCAGCCATGGTGACGTGGACTATGCTCAGGCCTCTGCCGAGCTGGCGAAAGCCATTGCTAAACTGCGCGTGATCGAACTGACCAAAAAAGCGATGTAATCCAGCTTTATGCGTCACGAAATGCCAGCCCTCGGGCTGGCATTTTTTTTGCCTGCGGCGCCCGATCTGCCTGTCCGCCTAATTTCGGCCTGAGAAAAATGTAGTAATCTCAACCTCAAACCGTTTTACTTTCACCCGTAAAAATTCACTCAGGATAGTTATGTCTAACAGTGCGATGAGTGTGGTGATCCTTGCAGCTGGCAAGGGCACCCGTATGTATTCCGATCTGCCTAAAGTTCTGCATACGCTGGCAGGCAAACCGATGGTTCAGCACGTCATTGATGCCGCCAAAGGGCTGGGCGCACAGCATGTGCATCTGGTTTATGGTCATGGCGGCGATCGCCTGAAAGCGACCCTCACTGACAGCACGCTTAACTGGGTGCTGCAGGCCGAGCAGCTCGGCACCGGCCATGCTATGCAGCAGGCTGCCCCTGCTTTTGCAGATGATGAAGATATCATGATGCTCTATGGCGACGTGCCGCTGATCACGCAGGCGACATTGCAGCGTCTTCGCGAAGCAAAACCGCAGGGCGGCATCGGCTTACTCACCGTGGTACTGGATGACCCTACCGGCTATGGCCGCATTGTGCGTGAAAACGACACCATTACCGGCATTATCGAACAGAAAGATGCCAGCCCGGCGCAGCTCACTATTAAAGAGATCAACACCGGCATTCTGATCGCCAACGGGGGCGACTTAAAACGCTGGCTGGCGCAGCTCACTAACAATAATGCGCAGGGTGAGTATTACATCACCGATATTATCGCGCTGGCGCATCAGGAAGGCCGGGTGATCAACGCGGTCCATCCGGCACGCATCAGTGAAACGGATGGTGTCAATAACCGGCTGCAGCTGGCGACATTAGAACGCACTTACCAGGCTGAACAGGCGGAAAAACTGCTGCTGGCCGGCGTAATGCTGCGCGATCCGGCCCGTTTTGATCTGCGTGGAACGCTGACCCATGGACGGGATGTTGAAATCGACACCAACGTCATTATTGAAGGCCAGGTCACGCTGGGCTCGCGCGTCAAAATTGGCGCGGGCTGCATTATCAAAAACAGCGTGATTGGCGATGACTGTGAAATCAGCCCCTATACGGTGATCGAGGATGCTAATCTCGCCACCGCCTGTACCGTTGGGCCTTTTGCCCGTCTGCGTCCTGGCAGCGAGCTGGCGCAGGCCGCCCACGTGGGTAACTTCGTCGAAATGAAGAAAGCGCGTCTGGGTAAGGGTTCGAAAGCGGGTCACCTCTCCTACCTGGGTGATGCAGAGATTGGCGACAACGTGAATATTGGTGCAGGCACGATCACCTGTAACTACGATGGCGCGAATAAATTTAAAACTGTGATTGGCGATGACGTGTTTGTCGGCTCGGATACGCAGCTGGTGGCACCAGTCAATGTCGCGCCAGGCACCACCATCGCGGCAGGTACTACCGTTATGAGGGATGTGCCTCAGGCTGGTCTGGTTTACAACCGCAAAGAGCAGAATCACAAAGCGGACTGGCAGCGTCCGGTGAAGAAAAAATAAATTTTTTAACGGCCCGCTTTATGCGGGCCGATGCAGTGCAGTGCCAAAACTATAATCCCCACTCTCTACAAGGCTCGGGGAACCGGCAAAGCCGGATATCAGGTCGCATGACAACAGAAGTGGCGAAAAGCCATGTAGTCAGGAAAACATCATTATGTGTGGAATTGTTGGTGCAGTAGCACAACGCGATATCGCAGAAATTCTGCTGGAAGGTCTGCGTCGTCTTGAGTATCGCGGATATGATTCGGCCGGTCTGGCCGTGGTCGATCGTCAGGGGCACGTCACGCGCCTGAGACGTTTAGGGAAAGTGCAGAAGCTGGCAGAAGCCGCTGAACAGCAGCCGCTGATTGGTGGCACCGGCATCGCGCACACGCGCTGGGCAACCCATGGCGAGCCGTCGGAAGCGAATGCGCATCCGCACATCTCAGAGCACATTATCATTGTGCACAACGGCATCATTGAAAACCATGAGCCGCTGCGCGCTGAGCTGATCGCGCGCGGCTACGTCTTTGCCTCTGAAACCGACACCGAAGTGGTGGCGCATCTGGTTCACTGGGAGCAGAAGCAGGGCGGTTCACTGCGCGAAGTGGTGTTGCGTGTGATTCCACAGCTGCGCGGTGCCTATGGCATGGTGATCATGGACAGCCGCGATCCCTCACTGCTGGTGGCGGCCCGTTCCGGCAGCCCGCTGGTTATTGGTCGTGGGATGGGTGAAAACTTTATCGCTTCGGATCAGCTGGCCCTGCTGCCAGTGACCCGCCGCTTTATCTATCTGGAAGAGGGTGATATCGCCGAGATCAGTCGTCGTGATGTCACGATTATTGACCGCGAAGGCAACACCGTGACGCGTGCCGAGATCGAATCTAATCTGCAATATGATGCCGGTGACAAAGGTATTTACCGTCACTACATGCAGAAAGAGATCTACGAACAGCCGATGGCGCTGAAAAGCACCCTGAGCGGTCGGTTCAGCCAGGGTCAGGTTGATCTCAGCGAACTGGGCGCGGGCGCAGAAGCGCTGCTGAGCCAGGTAGAGCATATCCAGATTATCGCCTGTGGCACCTCCTACAACTCTGGCATGGTGTCACGCTACTGGTTTGAGTCGCTGGCTAACCTGCCCTGTGATGTGGAGATCGCTTCTGAGTTCCGCTATCGCAAGTCAGCGGTGCGCAAAAACAGCCTGCTGATCACCCTGTCGCAGTCGGGTGAAACGGCAGATACCCTGGCAGCACTGCGTCTCTCTAAAGAGCTGGGCTACCTGGGGTCACTGGCGGTCTGTAACGTAGCCGGTTCGTCACTGGTGCGGGAATCTGACCTGGCGCTGATGACCAAAGCGGGCACCGAAATTGGCGTCGCCTCCACCAAAGCATTCACTACCCAGTTAGCGGTGCTGCTGATGCTGGTGGCGAAACTGGGCCGTCTGAAAGGCATGTCTGCCGAGACTGAGCATGAGATCGTTCATGCACTGCAGGCATTGCCGAACCGGATTGAGCAGATGCTGGCGCAGGATAAGCTGATTGAGAATCTGGCAGAAGGCTTCTCTGACAAGCATCACGCGCTGTTCCTGGGGCGTGGCGATCAATACCCGATTGCCATGGAAGGGGCGCTGAAGCTCAAGGAGATCTCCTACATTCATGCGGAAGCCTACGCGGCAGGCGAGCTGAAACATGGCCCGCTGGCGCTGATTGATGCGGACATGCCGGTGATCGTGGTGGCACCTAACAATGAACTGCTGGAGAAGCTCAAATCCAACATCGAAGAGGTACGCGCTCGCGGCGGCCTGCTCTATGTGTTTGCGGATCAGGATGCGGGCTTCAGCGACAGTGACGGCATGAAGATTATTCCGTTACCGCACGTTGAAGAGGTGATTGCCCCCATCTTCTACACCGTGCCGTTGCAGTTACTTTCCTATCACGTTGCCCTGATCAAAGGGACCGACGTCGATCAGCCACGTAACCTGGCAAAATCGGTTACCGTGGAATAACCTGGTGGGCCCCGTCGCGGGCCCACTTCATTCCGGCTCTCTGTCATATAACTGTCATATTTCGTACATTTCACTGTCATCAAACTGTCCTATTTTCCCTCCTGCAGCAATCACAGACTCTTACTAAAACGGCCCCAAGCCTGACTTTTCTCCCCTGGAGGGAACATGACACTGATGCGTAGCACCGTAGCCCGAATCCTCGCCACCACCTTCGCCGTAAGCGCGGTATCTGCTTTTGCGGCCACCGATCTCACTGGCGCAGGCGGGACGTTCCCGGCGCCGGTTTATGCCAAGTGGGCAGCAGAATATCAGCAAGCCACCGGTAGCAAAATTAACTACCAGGGCATCGGTTCATCTGGCGGCGTTAAACAGATCATCGCCAAAACCGTTGATTTCGGTGCGTCCGATGCGCCAATGAAAGATGAAGATCTGCAGAAAAATGGCCTGTTCCAGTTCCCTACCGTGATCGGTGGTGTGGTACTGGCAGTTAACCTGCCCGGTATCAAGTCAGGCCAGCTGACGCTGGATGGCAAGACCGTTGGCGATATCTATCTCGGCACCATCAAAAAGTGGAACGACCCGGCGATCGCCAAACTTAACCCGGGCGTGAAACTGCCGGAAACCAACATCAACGTGGTGCGTCGCGCTGATGGTTCAGGCACCTCATTCGTCTTCACCAGCTATCTGGCGAAAGTGAACCAGGACTGGAACAGCAAAATTGGTAAAGGCAACACCGTTAACTGGCCAGTGGGTCTGGGCGGTAAAGGCAACGACGGCGTCGCCGCGTTTGTTCAGCGTCTGCCGGGTTCAATCGGTTATGTTGAATATGCCTACGCTAAACAGAACAACCTGACCTACACCAAACTGATGGATGCTGATGGTAAAGCGGTGGCACCAAGCGAAACCAGCTTCAGCAATGCCGCGAAAGGCGCAGACTGGAGCAAATCGTTCGCACAGGATCTGACCTTCCAGAAGGGCGCTGATGCCTGGCCAATCTCCTCAACCACCTTCATTCTGATCTACAAAGACCAGGCGAATGCGGCCAAAGGCGCTGAAGTACTGAAGTTCTTCGACTGGGCTTACAAGAAAGGCAGCAAAACCGCCACTGCGCTGGATTATGCTGCGCTGCCAGAGAGCGTGACCGAGCAGATTCGCGCCGCCTGGAAAGCCAACATCAAAGACAGTTCTGGTAAAGCGCTTTATCAGTAATTGACCGACCCTGACCGGGCAGCGGTCCGGTCAGACCCAACGGGCGGCTCATGCCGCCCTGATAACTTCTGAAGACTGAGACTTCTATGGCTGCAACGAAGCCGGCATTCAAAGCCCCGGGTAAACAAGGTGATAAGATTTTTGGCGCGCTGGTCAGACTGGCTGCGCTGATTGTACTGTTACTGATGGGCGGCATTATTGTTTCCCTGATCATCTCCTCGTGGCCCAGCATCCAGAAGTTTGGTTTCGCCTTTTTGTGGACCAAAACCTGGGATGCACCCAACGAACAATTTGGTGCACTGGTACCGATCTACGGCACCCTTGTAACCTCCATCATTGCCCTGATTATTGCCGTGCCGGTGAGTTTCGGTATCGCGCTGTTCCTGACTGAACTCTCACCCGCCTGGCTGCGTCGCCCGCTGGGCACGGCTATTGAGCTGCTGGCGGCTATCCCGAGTATCGTTTACGGCATGTGGGGCCTGTTTGTTTTCGCGCCGCTGTTCGCCGAATATTTTCAGACGCCGGTTAATGACGTGATGTCGGGCATTCCGATTGTCGGCGAACTCTTCTCCGGCCCCGCTTTTGGTATCGGTATTCTTGCGGCAGGGGTGATTCTGGCAATCATGATCATCCCTTACATCGCTTCGGTGATGCGCGACGTGTTTGAACAGACCCCGGTGATGATGAAAGAGTCTGCTTACGGTATCGGCTGCACCACCTGGGAAGTGATCTGGCGCGTCGTACTGCCCTTTACCAAAAATGGCGTGATTGGTGGTGTGATGCTGGGACTGGGTCGTGCGCTGGGCGAGACCATGGCGGTCACCTTTATTATCGGCAACACCTACCAGCTCGACAGCCCGTCGCTGTTTATGCCGGGTAACAGCATTACCTCAGCACTGGCTAACGAGTTTGCAGAAGCGGAGTCGGGCGTGCATGTTGCCGCGCTGATGGAGCTGGGACTGATCCTGTTTGTGATTACCTTTATCGTGCTGGCGATTTCAAAGCTGATGATTATGCGACTGCAGAAAAGTGAAGGAGCGCGCTCATGACCACGATTGAAATTCAGGCGCGTGCCGAACTGGACGCATCGCGCCGTAAAATGCAGTCCTGGCGCAGTACTAAAAATAAAATTGCGCTGACGCTGTCGCTGCTGACCATGGCATTTGGTCTGTTCTGGCTGGTGTGGATCCTGTTTACCACCGTCACGCGCGGCGTAGATGGGCTTTCCTGGTCCCTTTTCACTGAATCAACGCCACCGCCGAATACCGCGGGCGGCGGTCTGGCGAACGCCCTGGCGGGCAGTGGATTGCTGATTTTCTGGTCTACATTTTTTGGTACGCCGCTGGGCATCATGGCGGGTATTTACCTGGCTGAATATGGTCGCAAATCGGCGCTGTCAGAAGTGATTCGCTTTATTAACGACATTCTGCTTTCAGCACCCTCCATTGTGGTCGGCCTGTTCGTCTACACCCTGGTGGTGGCGAAGATGCAGCACTTCTCCGGCTGGGCCGGGGTGATTGCACTGGCTCTGCTGCAGGTGCCCATTGTGATTCGTACCACTGAAAACATGCTGCGTCTGGTGCCAGACAGCATGCGTGAAGCCGCTTATGCGCTCGGCACGCCCAAGTGGAAGATGATCTCGGCCATCACCCTGAAAGCCTCGGTCTCCGGCATCATTACTGGCGTGCTGCTGGCGATTGCCCGCATCGCAGGTGAAACAGCCCCGCTGCTGTTTACGGCACTGTCGAACCAGTTCTGGAGCACCGACATGATGCAGCCGCTGGCGAACCTGCCGGTCACCATCTTTAAATTCGCCATGAGCCCGTTTGCCGAATGGCAGAGCCTGGCCTGGGCGGGTGTGCTGATCATTACCCTTTGCGTGCTGTTGCTGAACATTGTCGCGCGGGTCATTTTCGCCAAAGGTAAACACGGTTAACTTCCGGCGCGGCCCTGAGCGGCGCCGTATAAGAGAGATGAATTATGAGTATCGCGACAGCATCAGCCGATAAAATTCAGGTCCGTAATCTGAACTTCTATTACGGCAAGTTTCATGCGCTGAAGAACATCAATCTGGATATCGCTAAGAATGAGGTGACCGCGTTTATCGGGCCCTCGGGCTGTGGTAAGTCTACCCTGCTGCGTACCTTCAATAAGATGTACTCACTCTATCCGGAGCAGCGGGCCGAAGGGGACATTCTGCTGGATGGCGAAAATATTCTGGCGACACAGCAGGATATCGCGCTGCTGCGCGCCCGCGTCGGCATGGTGTTTCAGAAGCCGACACCGTTCCCGATGTCGATCTATGACAACATCGCTTTCGGCGTGCGTCTGTTTGAAAAGCTGTCACGTGCCGATATGGATGAGCGCGTACAGTGGGCGCTGACCAAAGCGGCGCTGTGGAATGAAACCAAAGACAAGCTGCATCAGAGCGGTTACAGTCTTTCCGGCGGCCAGCAGCAGCGTCTGTGTATTGCCCGCGGCATCGCGATTCGTCCGGAAGTCCTGCTACTGGATGAACCCTGCTCCGCGCTGGACCCCATCTCCACCGGCCGTATCGAGGAGCTGATCACCGAGCTGAAGCAGGATTACACTGTGGTGATCGTGACGCACAACATGCAGCAGGCAGCACGCTGCTCTGACCATACCGCTTTCATGTACCTGGGCGAACTGATTGAGTTCAGCGATACTGACACGCTGTTCACCAAGCCCGCGCAGAAGCAAACCGAAGACTATATTACTGGCCGCTACGGCTGATCTGACAGGAGAACGACATGGATAATCTGAATCTGAATAAGCACATCTCCGGTCAGTTCAATGCCGAACTGGAGCATATCCGTACCCAGGTGATGATCATGGGCGGCATGGTCGAGCAGCAGCTGACTGATGCTATTACCGCGATGCATAATCTGGATGGCGAACTGGCGCAGCGGGTGATCGACGGCGACCAGAAGGTCAACATGATGGAAGTGGAGATTGATGAAGCCTGCGTGCGCATCATCGCCAAACGTCAGCCAACCGCGATCGATTTGCGTCTGGTGATGGCGATCATCAAAACGATCTCCGAGCTGGAGCGCATTGGCGATGTGGCGGAGAAGATCAGCCGCACGGCGCTGGAGAAGTTTGGTCAACAGCATCTTCCGCTGCTGGTGAGCCTTGAGTCGCTGGGACGTCACACCGTGCAGATGCTGCATGATGTGCTCGACGCCTTTGCACGTATGGATCTCAATGAAGCGATTACCATCTACCGCGAAGATAAGAAGGTGGATAAAGAGTATGAAGGCATTGTTCGTCAGCTGATGACCTACATGATGGAAGATCCGCGCACGATTCCCAGCGTGCTGACGGCACTGTTCTGCGCCCGCGCCATTGAGCGCATCGGTGATCGTTGCCAGAACATCTGCGAAATCATCTTCTATTTCGTCAAAGGTCAGGATTTTCGTCATGTGGGCGGGGATCGGCTCGATGAATTACTGTCGGGTGACGATGGCAGCAACAAACCTTCCTGATACACCTTATCCCTGTGCCAGACAGGCGCAGGGATAAGCCTTTCTGATTGGTCACCTCCTGAACTCTCTTTATAATTGCGGCACTTTACTCTCTGAGGTGCGCAATGATGTCTCCTTCTCCCCAATCTAAACCGGGCGTAACGCCGGGCAAAGCGATGCTGGCTGCGGTCAGCGGTTATGCCATGGATGGATTTGACCTGCTGATACTCGGGTTTATGCTGCCGGCTATCAGTGTTTCGCTGGCGCTCAATCCATCACAGGCAGGATCGCTGGTGACCTGGACGCTGATCGGCGCGGTCATCGGTGGCATCGTCTTTGGTCATCTCAGCGACCGTTATGGTCGCATCCGCATGCTGACCGTCACGATTCTGGTCTTCTCTATCTTTACCGGCCTGTGCGCGGTGGCGCAGGGCTACTGGGATCTGCTCGCCTGGCGAACGCTGGCAGGTGTGGGGCTGGGCGGCGAGTTTGGGATCGGTATGGCGCTGATTGCCGAAGCCTGGCCTGCGGAGAAGCGTAATCGTGCCTCAGCCTGGGTCGGTATCGGCTGGCAGCTGGGCGTGCTGATGGCGGCCTTTATCACGCCACCGCTACTGAATATTATCGGCTGGCGTGGCATGTTCCTGGTTGGTTTGTTGCCTGCGCTGGTCTCGTTCGCCATTCGTCGCGGGATGGGAGAACCTGAGGCGTATCAGCGACAGGTTAAACATGTGCCGTCACTCTCGTTTCCGGCACGCCTGAAGCTGCTGGTCCGCGATCGCGCTACCGCTAAAGCCAGCCTGGGCATTTTTATCCTCTGCTCCGTCCAGAATTTTGGCTACTACGGGCTGATGATCTGGATGCCGAGCTACCTCTCCTCCAGCTTTGGTTTCAGCCTGACAAAATCGGGCCTCTGGACCGCCGTGACCGTCGTCGGCATGACCTTTGGCATCTGGCTGTTTGGCGTGCTGGCTGATCGCTTTGCACGCTGGAAAATTTTCCTGCTCTATCAGTTTGGCGCTGTCGTGATGGTGGTGGTCTATGCGCAGCTGCGTGACCCGAACATCATGCTCTTTACCGGCGCCATCATGGGAATGTTTGTTAACGGCATGATTGGCGGCTATGGGGCGCTGATTTCCGATACCTTCCCGCCACAGGTACGTGCCACCGCGCAGAACGTCCTGTTCAACCTTGGGCGTGGCGTAGGCGGTTTTGGTCCGGTCGTGATTGGCCTGCTGGCGAGCCAGTTCTCGTTCACAGCGGCGATTACCCTGCTGGCGCTGATTTATCTGCTGGATATTGTGGCAACGCTGTTCCTGCTGCCGAAGAAACAGAGTCAGGAAGATACGCTGGGGGCCATTGGCTGATGCTCACCTGAAGCAGGAGCTGTGACTGTCATCTCAGCTATTCGGGTTCAGCAACAGGATTCACAATCGTCATCTCAGTAGATGATCAGCAAGATGAGAAAAAAATCCGCACTCTATTTCAGGATAGAGTGCGGTTGATAACATATATCAAGCGGATACAGAGGGATTTATTCAGAGAGCTTACACACTCAATTAATCTCACTGGCAATAAAATTATCAGATTCCGATGAGATCAATTTTTGATCAGATTAATTTCTTTCTGGGTCTTGTCGCTTTTTTTAACACCAAATTTGCTTATGACTTAACGGATTTTATATCAGGCTTACTGGCACAGAATGGACATGCCATCACACCCGTATAGCTTATCCTGGCTACGCTAAGTGTCTGATTGAAAGTATAGCAACTTCCTATAAATGCCCGCCTTGTCTCTGAAGGCAGCTGCGGACAATCCATCCGATGCAGCAGCAATCCTCCGGTTGAATGATCGCTGACGTAGAATTTCATGGCCTTATACATGCCATATCCTTTTGCTGTGTGTAACAAACGAAAATTTAAAAATGCGCTTTTTAAGGTTAGCCATAACCTGTAAAAGCAGCGTCTGAATCCATGTGAAATTAATATGATTGCGGTTTTCACATTAGCTCGTCTGCGTTAAATAAATTTAGCATTTAATTTTAAAGTTAAAAAACATTTTTATTTGGGCTAAATAAATACCTTGTACAGATAAATCCTTTTTTGCTTTAGAATCTAAGAAGGATAGTTTTGCTAAGTTACTGATTTGTTGTTTCGCAAACATTAGTCCGTTTCATAAATCATTACGATGAGTAAGAATAAAGACATATAAAAAAAGCCATAAGAACCTGAGTTAAAAGAGTTCTTATTTTATACGCACTGAGGTTTGATTCAATAATTGTGATTTTAAAATCGACAATAAGATCAAAATATTTGATCAATATAACTTTGGCTGAGCCTGTAAATATTACATTAAGGGTATAATTGATGAGCGTTATTATTGCGTGTGGCAGTAAATCATTAAACAATTTTATCCAGGTCTTTTTTTATCCTCAAATGAGCGTGGGTAATATCGTCTTGCAGGGTGTGGATGTAATGCGCCGTTACCGCACAGCGTAATACCAAAAAAAAGCCGCAGGCGGAGTAATCCGCTTGCGGCATAAGTCAGCGACTTACTTCAGGTACTTTATTCTGTTGTCAGGGGCTACTCACTTTGCCAGTGAAAGGGGGAATGTTGCACCGCAACAACCTGCAGGCCATTCTTTATCTTCACCACCCGTTGAGGACCCAATATCTGCTGGGGCTCAGGGTTTTTATTCAGCATCACCGTAGCATGTGTGATGCCAGATCTTTCAGCTAGCTGGCACGTATGGCCTGCTATCGCAGGCCTCTTCTTTGCTTTGGTCGCAGGCCTTCGAACCAGGGTGGTAGCTGGCTTCGTAAAAGATTTGATACTTCCTTCTTCTATTGCGTCAGCCTGACCATTATTGGGTTGTTTCAGGCATACCAGACATCGGCCAACTTCGTGGTGATGCTGTAAAGCTACGGTCATTGCCTGCAGCGCTGTATAAAGGGTGCCAATAAATGTCCGATCGTCGAGAGACTTCGGAATTAAATTACACCCTTCCCGATGTAACAACGTTCCGCTCTCATAATGATTGCTGATGTAGTATTTCATTGCTTTTAACATGCTAATTCCTTAAGCATTACTGGACCTGAATATATCAGGTGAAAGATAATGATATTGATTCTTATTATTATAGTTTCTATTGTCGGGCAGATAATGATTGCATAACTCGCCTGGAACTAAATGCGCGCGCCCAAAAAATCGTTTTAATTTGCGTGAAGGTATTTAACCGGTTTAACCCGCGCAATCTGAATCAACGCTGAATTTCACGTTACGTAAAACAGAAGCATTTTAGTGTAGCAGCGAAATAAGCTGGCAGTTAGCTGAGATACACTTTTCTGGTGTTGACTGATTAAGCGTCAGTGCAAAGAATAGTGGGGCCAGGTGGTAAACAGTATCCGCCTGCTTCGCACACCGGCAGACAACATCGCCAGCCTGGCTTATCGGCATACGCCAGCATTAAACCTTATTATCGACGGGGGCCATTAATTGATACTGCGCCAGGAGACGCGTTAATACGGCAGCGGCTGAACAGTAAGAGGCAGTAGCAATAAGGAAGGATGCCAGGCCAAACGGTTGCTAAACCGGGCATCCTGGACGGATTACTTCATGAGCGGCAGAAGTTGCTGATACAGAATTGAAAAGGTCTCCCGACGTGACTGGTAATGTACCCTTTTGTCCGGATCCGGTTGATGCCGCTGCACCAGAGTCGGCGTCGGGACGGTGACTTCCGGATTCAGCGCCTGCTGCGCCAGCCTTGCGGCGCCCAGAGCCGGACCCACTTCACCTCCGTGGCAATAGTCCAGCGTCTGGCCACTGATATCCGCCAGCATCTGACGCCACAGGGTGCTGCGTGCGCCGCCGCCGATCAACATAATACTCTTTGGCTGCACGCCACACTCATGCAGCACATCCATGCCCTGCGCCAGAGCAAATCCCACCCCTTCCAGCACCGATCGTGCCAGCTCAGGCCGGCCATGCTGGTGGGTAAAGCCAAAGAAGGCGCCCAGTGCATTCGGGTTGTTATGCGGCGTACGCTCACCGGAAAGATAGGGCAAAAACCATAACCCGGGTACGTCATCGCGTGCGCGCTCCGCTTCAGCCAGCAGCTCAGGAACATCTTTGCATCCGGTCAGCGTTGCTGCCCAGTCCAGACAGGAGGCTGCGCTGAGCATCACCGACATCAGATGCCAGCGCTGCGGTAACGCATGGCAGAAGCTGTGTACCGCGCGCGCCGGATTGCTGAGATAGCCGTCGCTTACCACAAAGTAGACGCCCGATGTCCCCAGCGACAGCATTCCCTGACCGGGTTCGGTCATGCCGACACCTATCGCACCTGCAGCATTGTCGCCACCGCCCGCAGCCAGCGGCACCGCGTTCATCTTCCACCGTGTCGCCAGTTCAGTATGCAGTGTGCCCGTCAGGGCATTGCCTTCATAGAGCGTCGGCATCTGCTCCCGGCGGAGATCGCAGGCGTGCAGCATCACATCGCTCCAGTCACGTTGCGCCACATCCAGCCACATTGTCCCTGCGGCATCGGACATATCA
The DNA here is from genome assembly GCF_041982285.1 of Pantoea sp. ANP04. NCBI lineage: Bacteria > Pseudomonadati > Pseudomonadota > Gammaproteobacteria > Enterobacterales > Erwiniaceae > Pantoea > Pantoea sp. ANP04. Next base: position 42,265 of record NZ_JAUTYS010000007.1, read on the forward strand.
GTGGCGAAGTCGCCACTCAATCGCCAGCGCAAATAGTCTTTGGGCAACAGCACGTGAGCAATCTGACTGAAGATGGCCGGTTCATGCTGCTGCACCCACAGCAGCTTGGGAGCTGTGAAGCCGGGCATCATCAGGTTGCCGGTGATAGCCCGTGAATCCGGCACCTTCCGTTCCAGCTCACGACACTGCGCCTCGCTGCGTCCGTCATTCCAGAGCATGGCCGGACGTAATACCTGGTTAGCGCTGTCGAGCAGCGTGGCACCATGCATCTGTCCGCTCAGCCCGATGGCCTGCACTGCACGCAGGTCCTGCTTCGCGCTCAGCGCCTGCATAGCCAGCTCCAGCGCCTGCCACCAGCTTTCGGGATCCTGTTCACTCCACAAGGGCTGTGGACGCGAAACCTGCAGGGGCGACGTTTCTGTCGCCACCACGTTGCCCTGTGCATCCATCAGCACCACTTTGACGCCAGAGGTGCCTAAATCGATCCCGATAAACATGCTCTGCTCCTGAAGGGTTAGAAATCAAACAGGTAGTGATTCACCAGATTTTCCAGCTGCTCCTGACGTCCGCTCTGATGCTGCGGATTGAGTTGCTGCTGCTGAGCATGCGCCGCCAGTGCCTCCAGTGAAAACTCACCTTTCAAAATTTGCTGACCGAACTCACCATTCCAGCCGCTGTAGCGCTGTGCCACACGCTTATCAAGTTCACCATCGCTGATCATGCGAGCCGCCACTTTCAGCGCCAGCGCCATGGTATCCATCGCGCCAATATGACCGTAGAAGAGATCATATTTATCGGTGCTCTGACGACGCACTTTGGCATCAAAGTTTAAGCCGCCAGTGGTAAAGCCGCCCGCTTTAAGGATCTCATACATCACCAGTGCATTCTCTTCCACGCTGACCGGGAACTGATCGGTATCCCAGCCGCACTGCGGATCGCCGCGGTTGGCATCGACTGAACCAAAAATACCCAGCGCAATAGCGGTAGCGATTTCATGATGGAAAGAGTGGCCCGCCAGCGTGGCGTGGTTGGCCTCCACGTTAACCTTGATCTCTTTCTCCAGGCCGAACTGTTTCAGGAAGCCATACACCGTCGCGACATCATAATCATACTGATGCTTAGTCGGCTCCTGCGGTTTCGGTTCAATCAGCAGCGTGCCCTGGAAGCCAATTTTATGTTTGTGTTCGACCACCATCTGCATAAAGCGGCCAATCTGCTCGCGCTCCTGGCGCAGATCGGTATTCAGCAGCGTTTCGTAGCCTTCCCGTCCGCCCCACAACACATAGTTTTCGCCGCCCAGGGTTTTGGTCGCCTGCATAGCACTGCAGACCTGCGTCGCGGCCCAGGCAAAGACTTCCGGATCGGGATTAGTGGCAGCGCCAGCCCCGTATCGCGGATGGGTAAAGCAGTTGGCCGTGCCCCACAACAGTTTCACGCCAGTCTCCTGCTGTTTCTCCAGCAGTTTATCGGTCATAGCGGCAAAGTTTTCTTTGTAGCTGTGCAGCGAATCACCTTCAGGTGAGACATCAACGTCATGGAAGCAGTACCACGGCACATTCAGTTTATGGAAAAACTCAAAGGCCACATCCGCCTTTAGTTTTGCCTGCTGCAGCGCATCCCCGCTTTTCTGCCATGGGCGATCAAAAGCCCCCACGCCAAACATATCTGCACCATTCCAGCAGAAGGTGTGCCAGTAACAGGCAGCAAAGCGCAGATGCTCCGCCATGGTCTTGCCGAGGATGACCTCATCGGGATTGTAGTGGCGGAAAGCAAGAGGATGCGTCGACTGGGTGCCTTCATAACGAACCCGATCGATCTGATCGAAATAAGCGTGCATGGTGTGCTCCTTAGCATCAGTACCCGAATGGTCTGCGTTGAAGCAATATTCAATAGGGGCTGTGGCTTCAGCTCAATTACGATATTTCATAACGGGCATCAGATAATTATTATTTGTGCGCTGTCTCGCAAAATAATGTTATTAACGGGATGATTTAACCTGTTCACTCTCTTGTCTTAAAAAGATGAAACCTCGATCGCGCTCATAAAAAATGAAATAAACCAAAAAACGTAATAGCCGGATAAAAATCAGTAATTGCTGTAACCGGAGAAGAAGGGCAACAATTCATCCGCCTGGTTTATAGGCCTGAAACGACAATAGCCTCAACCTACAGGATGATCACAATGAAGATGAAACATGCACTGCTCGCCGCCTGCGCGGCGCTGGCGCTGTTCAGCCAGACCAGCGTGGCAAAAGAAGTGAAGATCGGCATGGCGATTGACGATTTGCGCCTTGAGCGCTGGCAGAAAGACCGCAATATTTTCGTTAAACAGGCGGAAACGCTGGGTGCTAAGGTGTTTGTTCAGTCAGCCAACGGCAACGAAGAGACACAGATGTCGCAGATTGAAAATATGATCAATCGCGGTGTCGATGTGCTGGTGATTATTCCCTACAACGGTCAGGTATTGAGTAACGTTGTCGCTGAAGCGAAACGGGAAGGCATTAAAGTGCTGGCCTATGACCGAATGATAAATAATGCCGATATCGATTTTTATATCTCTTTCGATAATGAAAAAGTGGGCGAGTTGCAGGCCGAAAGCATTGTGAAACAGGTGCCTAAGGGCAACTATTTTTTAATGGGCGGTTCGCCAGTGGATAATAACGCCCGCCTGTTCCGTGCCGGACAGATGAAAGTGTTAAAACCTTATATTGATAACGGCAGCATTAAAATTGTCGGCGATCAGTGGGTCGATGCCTGGCTGCCGGAAAACGCCCTGAAAATTATGGAAAATGCCCTGACCGCCAACAGTAACCACATTGATGCGGTCGTTGCCTCAAATGATGCCACCGCAGGCGGTGCCATTCAGGCCCTTAGCGCGCAGGGGCTGGCCGGAAAAGTGGCGATCTCCGGACAGGATGCCGATCTGGCCGCGATTAAACGTATCAAAGCGGGTACGCAGACCATGACGGTTTACAAACCGATCACGGAGCTGGCCACCGAAGCGGCGAAAATAGCCGTCGAACTGGGTGAGGGCAAAACACCCGCCAGCAACAGCACGCTGAACAATGGCCTGAAAGATGTGCCGTCACGGCTGCTGAAGCCGATTCCGGTTAACAAAGACAATATCGAAAGCACCGTGGTGAAAGACGGTTTCCACAAACAGAGCGAACTCTGACCGCGCATAGCGTGAGGGAGAACAGTCGATGCTGCTGGAAATGAAAAACATCACCAAACGTTTCGGTGCTGTTAAGGCGCTGAATGATGTCAGCCTGCAACTTGAGGCGGGTGAAGTGATGTCGTTGTGCGGTGAGAATGGATCGGGCAAATCGACGCTGATGAAAATCCTGTGCGGACTCTATCCGCACGGCGATTTTGAGGGACAGATTCACTTCTCTGGCGACGACATTCAGGCACAGACCATTCGCGATACCGAACGTAAAGGCATTGTGATTATCCATCAGGAGCTGGCGCTGGTGCGGCAACTGACGGTGATGGAGAACATCTTCCTCGGCGCCGAACTGAGTCGTTTCGGCATGGTGGATGATGAAACCATGACCCTGCGCTGCCAGCAACTGCTGGCGCGGGTCGGGCTGAACGTCTCGCCTGCAACCCGCGTGGGCGAGTTAGGCCTGGGTCAGCAGCAGCTGGTGGAGATTGCCCGCGCCCTTAACAAACAGGTCCGGCTGCTGATTCTGGATGAGCCGACCTCTTCTCTGACGGAGCAGGAGACGGATGTGCTGCTGAGCATCATTCGTAATCTGCGTGAACACGGTATCGCCTGCATCTATATCTCGCACAAGCTGAACGAGGTCAAGGCGATCTCCGACACCATCTGCGTAATCCGTGACGGCCAGCATATTGCCACCCGTCCTGCGGCAGGCCTGAGCGAAGATGACATCATCACCATGATGGTCGGACGCGAGCTGACCGCGCTCTATCCCCATGCGCCGCATCAGATTGGCGATGTGATACTCAAAGTGGACAATCTCACCGCCTGGCATCCGGTTAACCGCCACATCCGCCGCGTCAACAACGTCTCGTTCACACTCAGACGCGGTGAAATCCTTGGCATTGCGGGGCTGGTCGGCGCAGGCAGGACTGAAACGGTGCAGTGCCTGTTTGGTGTCTGGCCTGGGCGCTGGCAGGGTGATATCTGGATCAACGACAAACAGGTCAACATCACTGATTGCCGTGCCGCGATTGCGCACGGCATTGCGATGGTGCCGGAAGATCGCAAAAAGGATGGCATCGTGCCGCTGATGGCGGTGGGCAAAAATATTACCCTGGCGGCACTGGATCAGTTCAGTCACCGACTCTCGACGCTGGATGAAGCGCAGGAGCAGCAAGCGATCAACGACGCGATCAGTCGGCTGCGCGTAAAAACCTCCTCATCGGAACTGCCGATTGGCCGTTTAAGCGGCGGCAACCAGCAGAAAGCGATTCTGGCGAAGTGCCTGCTGCTCAATCCAAAAATCCTGATCCTGGATGAACCGACACGCGGCATTGATGTGGGTGCCCGTCAGGAGATCTACCTGCTGATCAATGCGCTGGTTCAGCAGGGTATCGCGGTGATTGTGATTTCCTCTGAGCTGCCGGAAGTACTGGGCCTGAGCGATCGGGTTCTGGTGATGCATGAAGGGCAGATCAAAGCCGATTTGATTAACGATAATCTGACTCAGGAGCAGGTGATGGAAGCTGCCCTGCGGAGTGAACATTATGCTTAAAAGTGAAAGTACCCAAAGCCGCCTCTCAGGTACGCCGGGCAAACCGTCACCGGGCAGGTTCACGCTGCCCAACCTGCAGGTTCTGGTGATGCTGGGCGCGATTGTGCTGATTGCGCTGTTCTTTACCTGGACTACCGACGGCTCGTGGCTCAGTGCGCGTAACGTCTCCAACCTGCTGCGACAGACCGCTATCACCGGCATTCTGGCGGTCGGCATGGTGTTCGTGATTATCTCGGCGGAGATCGACCTGTCAGTGGGTTCTATGATGGGTCTGCTGGGCGGCGCGGCGGCAATCTTTGACGTCTGGCTCGGCTGGCCGCTGCCGCTGACCATCGTGGTCACACTGGTGATGGGACTGCTGCTCGGCACCTGGAATGGCTGGTGGGTGGCGTATCGCAAAGTGCCGTCGTTTATTGTGACACTGGCGGGGATGCTGGCGTTCCGCGGTATTCTGGTCGGCATTACCGATGGCACCACCGTTGCGCCGATTACACCGGGCATGTCGCAGATTGGACAGAGTTATCTGCCGGGCGGTGTCGGTTTCGGCTTTGGTGTTGCAGGTCTGGCGCTGTTTACACTCTGGCAATGGCGGCTGCGGCTGCGTCGTCAGCAACTCGGCCTGCCACAGGGCGCAGCAAGCGGCACCGTGGGGCGTCAGGCGATCACGGCTATCTTAGTGCTGGGTGCCATCTGGTTACTCAATGATTATCGTGGCGTACCTACGCCGGTGTTGTTGCTGGCTGTGCTGCTGCTGGCGGGCATGTTTATGGCAACCCGCACCGCATTCGGCCGTCGTATCTACGCTATCGGCGGCAACATAGATGCAGCCCGCCTCTCTGGCATTAACGTGGCGCGCACCAAGCTGGCGGTGTTTGCCATCAACGGTGTGATGGTGGCGATTGCCGGGCTGATCCTCAGCTCGCGGCTGGGTGCAGGCTCACCATCGGCGGGTAATATTGCGGAACTCGACGCGATTGCCGCCTGCGTCATTGGCGGCACCAGCCTGGCGGGCGGCGTGGGGTCGGTTGCGGGCGCGGTCATGGGGGCCTTTATCATGGCCTCGCTGGATAACGGCATGAGCATGATGGATGTGCCGACTTTCTGGCAGTACATCGTCAAAGGCGCGATTCTGCTGCTGGCGGTGTGGATGGATACCGCAACGCGGCGTCGGGTGTAATCGCGCGGGCGATCACATTGTGGCGCAAACAATTTTTTTGCCCCTTTCAGCCGTGTTATGCAATGCGCTAAGGATTTAAGGGAACGCGCCATCATGCATGATAAACGTTATCGCATTACGCTGTTGTTTAACGCCAATAAAGTGTATGACCGTCAGGTGGTTGAGGGCGTCGGTGAGTATTTACAGGCGTCGCAGACAGACTGGGATATCTTCATCGAAGAAGATTTTCGCTGCCGCATCGACAACATCCGTGAGTGGCTGGGTGATGGGGTGATCGCCGATTACGACGATCGCTCTATCGAAGCTCTGCTGTCGAATGTCTCTGTCCCCATTGTCGGCGTGGGTGGCTCTTATCATCGCCAGGAAGATTATCCTCCGGTGCATTACATCGCCACTGACAACGCCGCGCTGGTGGAGAAAGCTTTTCTGCATCTGAAAGAGAAGGGCATCAACCGCTTTGCCTTTTATGGTTTACCGGCCTCCAGTGGCAAGCGCTGGGCGCAGGAGCGGGAACAGGCATTTCGTCAGCTGGTTGGGCGTGAGCGTTACCAGGGCGTGGTCTATCAGGGCATGGAGACCGCGCCGGAAAACTGGCAGCACGCGCAGAACCGGCTCGCCGACTGGCTGCAGACACTGCCGCCGCAAACCGGCATTATCGCCGTGACTGACTCCCGGGCGCGACATCTGCTGCAAGCCTGTGAACACCTGAAAATACCTGTACCGGAAAAGTTAACGGTGATCGGGATTGATAATGAGGAGCTGACCCGCTATCTGTCACGCGTCGCGCTCTCGTCCGTGGCGCAGGGTTCACGGCAGATGGGTTATCAGGCGGCCAAACTGCTGCACCGGTTGCTGGATAATCAGCCTCTGCCCCTTCAGCGCATTCTGGTGCCGCCGGTGAAAGTCATCGCAAGGCGCTCAACCGACTTCCGCTCACTGCGCGATCCGGCGGTGATTCAGGCAATGCACTACATCCGCTTTAACGCCTGTAAGGGCATTAAGGTGGAACAGGTGCTGGATGCGGTCGGGCTGTCGCGATCTAATCTGGAAAAACGCTTTCGTGATGAGACCGGCGACACCATTCATGCCATGATTCATCGCGAAAAACTGGAAAAAGCGCGCGAACTGCTGGCTTCTTCATCGCTTAACATCAATGAGATCTCCCAGATGTGCGGTTACCCTTCGCTGCAATACTTCTATTCAGTGTTCCGCAAAAGCTACGACACCACTCCAAAAGAGTATCGCCAGCATTTTGGGGAGAATGTGTTGTAGCAGGAAAGGGTGAGTCTGGCGGGAATGGATATCGGGTAAAAAAGCACGGACCGGGGCACTAAAACATCCGCTGCTCACTCTCCTCCAGCACCGCCAGTGCCAGCCCGTTAGCCGGGTCAATCCGGTTCTCCGGGAAGTGCAGCTGAGTATGCGCGGCGGTAAAAGCCAGCGCGTTACCGTGTGCGGTATCGCGTACCGCCTTACAGAAGCGCTCACTGGCGTTCCACGGACAATCAATGATGATTGTGGCGGGATTGAGCAGCAGCATAATCTGACTCAGTGCCGCACCCAGATAGCCACCCGCCAGCGCCATCACCTCATCCACCACGCGTGGCGCGCTGTCGCGGTTCTGCCAGCTCAGCCCGGGCTGACGCTGTGCCAGCTGTTGTTTAATCGCAGGCTGACTGACCAGCGCTTCAAGGCAACCCCGACGACCACAACTGCAACGCGGCCCTTCGGGCTGGACAACCAGATGGCCGGCCTCGCCCGCCGTCCAGCTGTGGCCGGTAAAGACTTCGCCATGCTGTACCAGTGCGCCGCCAATCCCCTCTGAAATACGCAGATAAAAATGGCTGCTCTCCACCGATAATCCACGCTGATCAACAGCCAGCAGCGCGGCGGCTTTAACATTGTTCATAATGCGAATCGGCAGACGAACGTGCTTGCGTAGCGCGCTCAGCAGGTCAACATCCTGCCATTCAAGCGGCAATGAAATGTGCATCCAGCCGCGTCGCGGATCAACGATGCCGGGAAAGCCCAGGCCAATGCCGAGCAAATCGGGATAGTGCTCAGTCAGTTCACGGCACAGCATGGCCAGCTCAGCCAGCAGGCGGGTCGGATTACTGGTATCAGTACGTAGTGTCGCTTCAGCCAGTACCTGGGAAAAATAGTCGCAGACCCGCCAGTGGACCACGTTGCGTTCCACCATAATGCCTGCGCTCTTAAGTTTTTCTGGCCTGAGGGTAATCCCGATTTTAGGCCGTCCGGCGGCCGCCACGCTGACCGGGCCCAGCTCTTCGATCAGGCCTTGTTCAAGCAGGTCATCAATGATTAATGAGACGGTATTTTTGCTGAGTGTCAGCACCTCCGCCAGATCCTGACGCGACGTCACGCGCAGCTTACGCAGCTGACTCATCACCCGTTTCTGGTTATTCAGTCTCAGTAGTGCAGGGCCTTTGCCATTCGTTTTCATCACGGGTTCACTCAACAGAGGAGTAACAATTGAGTGTATCAGCCCATGCGGATTCTTCATCCCACACTTTGCGTGCTGTTTCACACAACCCAATCGACGGTGGCGGAGATCGTGATGATGATCGGATTGCCGGATTAACACGGGTGTTCTGTGGTACCGGCGGAGCGGGCGAGACTGCGGGTGCAGCACCGTTGTCTGCGCCGGGTAGGGGAGAAAGACAAAGCAAGGGTGGTGAATGGCAAGGATGCGGAACATCAGGCCCGATTAACGCAGTGACCCGGCACAGCCGGGTCACTGATTAATATTCGTCGCCGCGCACCCGACTGCGATAGCTTTCCCAGTCGAAACGCACCCACAGGCTGTTACCGAGCCGCATACGATCCATGACGCGTTCACCCAGCAGTGCATTCATACCTGCATGGTCGAGGTTAGATAACATGCCGGTCGGTCGTTTCGACGAAGAACGGCGATCAACTATCTGGTTGATGATCACTTTTTCGTAGCGCGATTCGCTCTGCATACCAATTTCATCAATCACCAGCAGATCAACGCTGCTGAGATCCTGAATCAGCCGTTCTTCGGTAATGCCGCTACTGCCGCTGAAGGTGCCCTTCATACTCGACATCAGATCGGCCACCGTCACGATCAGCACGCTTTTACCGCGCAGAATCAGGTCATTGCCAATCGCGGCAGCCAGATGGTTCTTACCGGTGCCGGGACGTCCTGAAAAGACAAAGCTGGCGATGCTGCCATCAAATTCGGCAGCGTACTGACGTGCCAGCTCCAGCGCTTTGCGCTGTCCCTCGTTCTCTACCCGGTAATTATCAAATGAGCAGTTCATGTGCAGCTCACGAATACCGGATCGGCCCATCACGCGCTGCATTTTCATTGCGCGGTTTTCACGCACAATCGCCTCTGAACGCAGGCGACCCTGCTCCTGATTCCACGCCAGCAGCTCTTCACCATTGGCAAATTTCGGCCGGGTGCCCTCAGGCATCATTCTTTTCAGACGGTTAAAGAGATCGTTGGGCGTTTTCATCATTCACCTCGGAAACCATCGGGAATGGTACGGTCAGGATCAGGCAACTGCGTAATATCACGCTTCGGTTGCCCGCCGTTTGCGGCGCGGTTCATCTGAATGCTGCGCGCCAGCTTTTGTTGCCACTGCACATGATGGAACATCCGGCCTTCGGCCTGCCAGTAGGCCACAAAGGCCGCCAGCTCGCTGGGCGTCACCGGTTCACTCAGCGCCACGCCCCAGATGGCGGCCTGACGGGTAAAGTCGGCGTCCGGCTGCCAGCCCTGATACATGGCGAACTTGCCTGCCGGCGTATGAATCGCGGCGGGCGCGTCGTCATACAGGCTGTCATCCAGCGCCACATCATTTGGCTGCCGGGCGGCGGTTTCCAGCGCCAGCAGCTCAGCCAGACGCGTCGGTGTGATGGCGTACATCACCGGCGCATAGTTATCTAACACCGCCAGCGTGCCCTTTTCCGCCTGCTGCAGGGCAGTCAGCGGATCCTGTCGGAAGGCATCCAGGCCAATAAGCGTTGAAGTTAAGATTTTAGCTGACATGAAAAGACCTGAGGTTAACGAACACCTTGCGTCGGGAACCCATCACCGACGCAGAAGTGTTTATTGTACCTGTTTTAAGGGTGCGGATCGCTTAAAAAGCAACGCTGCGGATCAGTGTGAGGTGACCGTGGAGGTCGCGTGGCGGGCCGGTGCAGATTCGGTGATTTGTACCCGGACACCCGCAGCAGCCGGACGGGTCTGCCACAAATAGCGCACTGAGGCGAGCCAGCAGAGGCTGTATCCCAGAAGCTCGGTACCCTCTTCGGCCATGTTTTTCACCACGCGGTTGTAATCTCCCAGCATCAGATGCTGCCACAGCGCATGCACACCAAACAGGCGGGAGAAGACCAGCACCACTAAGAAGCCAGAGGCCATCACCGGCCAGCTGCGATGCAGCAGCAGATTCGCCAGCGCATGCACGGTTTTTTTTGGCGTCCGCAGCGCGACAGCCAGCGAACCCGCCGTAACGGCCAGAGCAAACCAGACCCAGCTGCCGTGCTGAAAAGTATCAAAAACAAAGTCGAGTTCGCGGATGAGCATGCAGCTGTAAAAGCCCGCCACTAAGGTCAGCGCCCCGCGCTGAGCGGGACGACGGCGAGCCGCAATAAAGAACAGTGCGGCGATCATCGCCAGCATGCATTCCTGGGTGGTTTCAGTAAAAGAGGTTTCGTGGAGCGCGTCGTTCATCCAGGCCACATCAATGTAGACAGGGACGATAGTCAACGCGAGAACCAGAGCTGCCAGAAGGAAAACCGCTATTTCGCGGCCAATAATTGTCAAATCGTTGCGCATAAGGTTACCGGTATAATGATTAGCGGACTCATTATATTTTAAACGCCCGATTCCCTTTCTCATTTTATGCCCCGCTAGAAGCTGGCACTGAATCCAAAGGTATAAAGTTGCTGCTCCTGATTATTCAGCGCCTCACTTTGTGAAAACGCAGCAAAAGCCGCCAGATTCGCGTTGAGTGGCATTTGTGCACCGATGCTCACATCAATGCCATCGGATTGATCAGAGCCGTTGGTTGCCTCGCGCCGGGGATTCTGCGATGTATCGGCCATCAGATAGTGATAACTCAGCTGCGCCCAGGGCGATATCCATCCCTGTTTCGAATCAATGCGCCAGCCGACGCTGGCGCTCTGCTCACGGCTCTGCTGATCGCTGTAATCGCATTGCAGACAGTTCATCTGCTGCGGATCGACCGCATACTGCGCCACGGGTCCGGTGGTGAGTGACGGGGCAATAGGCAGGTCAACGCCCGCCCGATAGCGTTTTCCCAGCGGCGTAGTGCCTACGCTGCCGGTTTCACTGTGCAGGGCAATGGGGGATGCGGTAGGCGAGTTAATGGCGGCTTCAAACAGGGCGCGGCTTTCATCGCTGAAGGCGAGTGGGTTCAGGGCGATCTTCTCCGCCAGGATCGTGTCGTAGTCGGGAGAGAAGACGGGATGTTGAGGCGCAGAGGTGCCACCGCGGGCAAAAGTCGGTTGCGTTAAGAGTAACAGGCATACAGCACAGCAGGTCCGCAGACCTTTCCAACCGCTTCTCGGCACCATCGCTTCTCCGGGCAAAACTGAAGTTATTATCCGGCGTCTTAATTAAATTTTCGGCCCGTCTCTGTTATTTAACCGGTGGTTGTTTAACTATCAACCGATAAATTCTAAGATCAAGCGGACCGCCAGAATTTTCACGTCATTAAAGGAAAAAAGTGATGCAACGATGTGGTTGGGTAACGCAGGATCCCCTCTATCTGGCCTATCACGACCGTGAATGGGGTGTGGTGCAAAGAGACAAGCGCGCGCTGTTTGAGATGCTTTGTCTGGAAGGGCAGCAGGCGGGATTATCCTGGATCACCGTGCTGAAAAAGCGGGAAAACTATCGGGCGGCCTTTCACCAGTTTGATCCGCAGGCCATAGCATTGATGGATTCCACAGATATTGACGCGCTGATGCTCAACAGCGGTATTATCCGCCACGCGGGTAAAATCGCGGCCATTATCGCTAACGCGCGTGCTTATCTTGAAATGGAGACGAAAGGCGAGGATTTCAGCCACTTCGTCTGGCAATTTGTCGATAACGTGCAAATCGTTCACGATTATCCTGATTACAGCCAGGCACCCACGACGTCAGAGCACGCCATTGCGCTCTCTAAGGCGTTAAAACAGCGTGGTTTTAAATTCATCGGCCCCACAATTTGCTACTCCTTTATGCAGGCCTGTGGGCTGATAAACGATCATCAGAGCAACTGTTTTTGTCATCCTGACAATCAAAAGACGTGATTCCCGTTAAATCAGGATTTTTCCGCACTACATTCCCTGGCATCAGGCGGCATAATCGTGCCACTTATGGGAAAGGTTTTCCCCTGTGTGTCGAATGTAAGGGAACAAAAATGCAGAAAAAATTAATCGCCATCACTTTGTTATTAAGCGGCAGCCTGGCCCTGCCAGGGTGTACGACCAATCCTTACACCGGCGAATCTCAGGCGGGTAAGTCAGGCGTGGGCGCGGGCCTGGGCGCACTCGTGGGTGCCGGTGTCGGCGTGCTCTCCTCGTCGAAAAAAGATCGTCGTAAAGGCGCACTGATTGGTGCCGCTGGCGGTGCTGCACTGGGCGGTGGCGTGGGCTACTACATGGATGTACAGGAAGCGAAACTGCGCGACAAAATGCGCGGCACGGGTGTCAGCGTGACCCGTAATGGCGATAACATCGTTCTGAATATGCCAAATAATGTCACCTTCGACTCTAATAGCAGCAATCTGAAACCGGCCGGTGCAAATACCCTGACCGGTGTTTCAATGGTGCTGAAAGAGTATCCGAAAACAGCGGTAAACGTCGTAGGTTACACCGACAGCACTGGCAGCCGTGCACTGAACATGCGCCTGTCTCAACAGCGTGCTGAAAGTGTTGCCAGCGCGTTGATCGTGCAGGGTGTTGCCAGCGATCGCCTGCGTACGCAGGGTGCAGGCCCGGATAATCCGGTTGCCACCAACAGCACCGAAGCAGGCAAAGCACAAAACCGTCGTGTTGAGATCACGCTCAGCCCACTGTAATAATCGCGCGCGCCCCCGACCTGGGGGCGTCTTTTTTCTGTAAAGCCTTCCGCTAAAAGAACCAGTAATGTTTCGGCGAATAGAGCCAGCAGACGCTTTATGGTAGCCTGATCAAAAATTGATCAGAGAATATTTCCTCATGTCTCTTAAAGCCATCGCTACGGTTTTAGGCCTTTCCGTGACGACGGTCAGTCGTGCCCTTAATGGTTATCAGGACGTTGCTCACGAAACGCGTAAGCGTATCGAAGAGGAAGCGCAGCGGCGCGGCTACCGACCCAATGCAGCGGCGCGGCGTCTGAAAACCGGTCGCGCTAACGCGGTGGGTCTTATCTACCCGATCAGTGCATCTTCTCTGAGTGGCAGCGACTTTAGCGACATGCTGCTGTCGCTGGATCATCACCTTGCCTGTGATGACATTAATCTGCTGTTACTGATGGATAAGCAGCAGAGTCAGTCGACACTGACACATCTGTTGCGCAGTGGGGCCGTGGATGCCCTTATCGTCGGTCACACTACGCCCGATGACAGCCGACTTCATGCGCTGCTTCAGGCTAATTTTCGCTTTCTGGCGCTGGGCCGCAGCGATCTGCCACCCACTTATGCCTGGTTTGATGTGGATCACTTCGCGGGTTCGCAGATGGCGGTGAGCTGGTCGCTGGCGCAGGGACGGCAGCGGATAGCCTGGCTCGGTAGCAACGAACACAGCACGCAGGTGCGTGAGCGTCGTCAGGGATATCTGACCGCGCTGGGCGATGTCGCACCTTATGCGATGGCGGCTGTGTCGCCGTCTCGCCGTGCCGGCTATCAGCAAACCAGGCAGTGGCTGGCAGAGGCGGCGGTACCGGAAGTGATTATCACCGACTGCGCTGTGCTGGCTGAAGGCGCCGCTCTGGCACTGCATCAGGCAGGACGGTCAGCAGGTGAGCGTGCCATTCTGCTGGCAGGCTGGGAGGGATTGCCGCGTGATGCGATTCTCGATCATCCCATTGTCGCTATTCGCCAGGCAACACCGCACCAGGCCGGAGAGCAGGTGGCTGAAATGGTCATCCAGCTGATCAATGGCGCACCACCGGAAACGTTACAGACCCTTTGGCAACCCTGGCTGCAATTACCGGTATAGCACTTTTTGCGGTGAGCTTTGCTTGTGCTAGTCTCTGCCTGGTTTCTCATTTCGCAGGATATCTCATGAAAATCAGGCCGCCTCGTGCCACCATCAGCGATGTTGCTCACGCGGCACGAACGGGCAAAACCAGCGTTTCACGCTATCTCAATGGCGAGCTGCATCTGCTTTCTGACGGTTTAAAAGCGCGGATTGAGCAGGCGATTGCCGATCTCAGCTATCGTCCAAGCCAGATGGCGCGCGGCCTGAAGCGCGGACGTACCCGCCTGATCGGGCTGATTATTGCCGATATCACCAATCCCTATTCCGTCGATGTGATGAGCGGTATTGAAGCCGCCTGCCGCGAGCAGGGTTTTACCCTGCTGATGTGTAACACCAATAATGAAGTGGATCTGGAGCAGCACTATCTGCAACTGCTTAGCAGCTATCAGGTAGAAGGCATCGTGGTTAACGCGGTCGGTATGCGTGAAGAGGTGCTGAATCATCTGCAACAATCCCTGCTGCCAATGGTGCTGATTGACCGAAAAATCCCCGATTTTCCCTGCGATGTAGTGGGACTGAATAACGCCGAAGCGGCTGAAACAGCCACGCGCCATCTGGTCGACAATGGCTATAACGCACTGCTGTTTCTGAGTGAGCCGCTGGGCAGCGTCAACACTCGCCGCGAGCGTCTGCAGGCTTTCCGCCAGCTGCTGGCAACGCATCCTCAGGTTGAGCATGAGAATACTGAAGTGGGGCTGCATCAGCCCGATGCTCTGGACCAGGCGTTGCTGGCCTTCCATCAGCGTCATACCGGCAAACGCTGCGCGGTGATGGTCGCCAACGGGGCGCTGACGCTGCAGGTGGCGCGATCGTTACAACGACTCAATCTGCACTGGGGTCGCGATATCGGCCTGCTCGGTTTTGATGAACTGGAGTGGGCGGCGCTGGCCGGTGTCGGTATCACCACGCTGAAACAACCCACCTGGCAGATTGGCTTCAGTGCACTGGAACGCCTGATTGCCCGTATTGAGGGCAGTGATGTGCCGGTTGGCGAGCAGGTCTTCTCTGGTGAACTGATTGTTCGCGGCTCAAGCCAGCCTCTGGGCTGAATTTCAGATTTAACCTTCCGTTTACGTGCTCGCTTCGTGAGCACGATCATAATTTCACAGTTTGCTCCTTTGCTTTGGAACCGGTTCCATTTAGGGTTTTTCTATTCGTTATGGGCAGAACCCTGCCATGGAGTAGAACATGAAACCTGACATCATCGTGGTGACCGCCGCTTATGGCCACGTGCAGATCGCCGCACTCGGGGGTCAGCGTGCGCTGCTGCCGATTATTCAGCAGGCGGGCGCTGACGGCGTTGAAATCCGCCGCGAACTGCTTGATGACACGGCGCTTACCGATCTGCCCGCGCTGGGCCGGGCGGTGGCGCAGCATCAGCTGCACGCCAGCTATTCGGTGCCCGATACGCTGTTTTGTGACGGCGGCGAAATCAATCCACGCCTGATCCACTACGTTGAAGAAGCACGCCAGTTAAACGCTCAGCGGCTGAAAGTGGCGCTGGGAGACTTTACCGGTGCACTCCCTCGCGAAACGTTGCAGGCGCTGCTGGCGGATCTGCCGTTTCAGCTGACCGTGGAAAATGACCAGACTGAGCATGGTCGACTGGCGCCGTCCGTCGCATTTTTTACGGCGGTCAGGGAAGCCGATCTGCCGATCAGCATGACCTTTGATATGGGTAACTGGCGCTGGACCGGGGAAGATGCCGACCAGGCAGCGCAACAACTGGCCGCGCAGGTGGGTTATGTGCACGTCAAAGCGGCCGTGCCGCACCAGGATAGCTTCCGGGCGATTGCGCTGGATGAGGCGGATGACCACTGGCGCACGCTGCTGCAACAGCTGCCCGCACAGGCACCGCGCGGTATAGAATTTCCGCTGGAAGGCGACGATCTGACTGCGGTGACACGCCACTACGTGTCGCTGCTGCGTAACGTGTAAGGAACAGATATGACGCACATTAATCATCACAACGGTCAGCTTGATGTGGTCACCATCGGTGAAGCGATGGCGATGTTTATCGCCCGCGAGACTGGCGATCTGGCCGCAGCAGAGACCTTTGTTAAACGTGCTGCGGGCGCTGAACTCAATGTGGCGACCGGCCTGGCACGTCTTGGCCTGAAAGTGGGCTGGGTCAGCCGTATCGGCGATGACGCTTTCGGCCGGTTTATCTGCCAGCAGCTGGAAAAAGAGGGTATCGACCACGCCTGTGTGACGGTCGATAAACGCTATCCCACCGGTTTTCAGCTCAAGTCCAAAGTCGATGACGGTTCTGATCCGCTGGTGGAATATTTTCGTAAAGGCTCGGCGGCCAGCCATCTGTCGGTTGACGATTTTGATGCAGACTATTTCGGCTCGGCGCGTCATCTGCACCTGAGCGGTGTGGCGGCGGCGCTGTCAGAGAGCTCGCTGGCGCTGCTGAAGCACACCGCCAAAGAAATGCGTGCACGCGGTAAAACTATTTCGTTTGACCCTAACCTGCGGCCGGTGTTGTGGCGCAGCGAAGAGGAGATGCGTAAGCAACTCAATCTGCTGGCGGAGTATGCCGACTGGGTGCTGCCGGGCGAAAAAGAGGGGCTGATTCTGACCGGTTATCGTCAGCCGGAAGCGATCGCCGATTTCTATCTCGACAAGGGTGTCAAAGCCGTGGTCATAAAAACCGGTTGTGACGGTGCCTGGTATAAAACGTCGCAGGGCGAAAAGGGTCAGGTTGAGGCGATAAAAGTCGATAACGTGGTGGATACCGTGGGTGCCGGTGACGGTTTTGCCGTTGGCGTTATCAGCGCCCTGCTGGAAGGTCAGTCGCTGCCGCAGGCGATTCGTCGCGGCAACAAAATTGGTTCGATGGCGATTCAGGTCATTGGTGACAGCGAAGGTCTGCCGACGCGTCAGCAACTGGGCGACGTGTAGTTCGCGCCCCTCTACAGTCACAGGAGTTCCCGATGAAAAAGCAGACAATCGCGCCAAAACGCTGGTGGTTCATCATGCCCATCGTGTTTATCACCTACAGCCTGGCGTATCTTGATCGTGCAAATTTTAGCTTCGCTTCTGCTGCCGGGATTAATGACGATCTCGGCATCACCAAAGGCATGTCCTCGCTGCTGGGTGCGCTGTTCTTCCTGGGTTACTTCTTCTTCCAGATCCCGGGTGCGATTTACGCCGAACGCCGCAGCGTCAAAAAACTGATCTTCGTTTGCCTGATTCTGTGGGGCGGCTGCGCCTCGCTGACCGGCGTGGTCAGCAACATTCCGATGCTGGCAGCCATTCGCTTTGTTCTGGGCGTGGTGGAAGCTGCGGTAATGCCTGCGATGCTGATTTATATCAGCAACTGGTTTACCAAATCGGAGCGTTCGCGCGCCAACACCTTCCTGATCCTGGGGAATCCCGTCACGGTGCTGTGGATGTCGGTGGTGTCGGGCTATCTGATCGAATCCTTTGGCTGGCGTGAGATGTTTATCATCGAAGGGATTCCTGCGGTGATCTGGGCGATCGCCTGGTGGTTCCTTGTGCAGGATAAACCCGCACAGGCGCGCTGGATGAGCGATGCCGAGAAAGCGGCGTTGCAGGCTGAACTGCAGAAAGAGCAGGAAAACATCAAAGCGGTGCGCAACTACGGTGAAGCGTTCCGTAACCGCAACGTGATCATTCTCTGTCTGCAATATTTTGCCTGGAGCATCGGCGTGTATGGCTTTGTGCTGTGGCTGCCGTCGATTCTGCGTAACGGCACGCAGATGGGCATGGTCGAAGCGGGCTGGTTGTCAGCGGTGCCTTATCTGGCGGCAACCATTGCGATGGTGATTGTCTCCTGGGCGTCTGACAAAACCCAGAACCGCAAGCTGTTCGTCTGGCCACTGCTGCTGATCGGTGCGCTGGCTTTCCTCGGCTCGTACCTGGTGGGATCTAACCACTTCTGGATGTCCTACACCCTGTTGGTGATTGCCGGTGCCGCGATGTATGCGCCTTACGGACCGTTCTTTGCCATCATCCCTGAAATGCTGCCGCGTAATGTTGCCGGTGGTGCAATGGCGTTGATCAACAGCATGGGTGCGCTGGGATCGTTTATCGGTTCATGGATTGTCGGCTATCTTAATGGAGCAACCGGCAGCCCATCCGCCTCCTACATCTTTATGGGATCGGCCCTGCTGGTTTCGGTGTGGCTGACGCTGATTGTGAAGCCGGCGCAGAATAAAGCGCCACCGTTGCAGGGTGCGAAACCGGCCTGAAAGCGTAAACGTTAGCCTCTATTTCTCCGGGCGGCCTGCAAGCCGCCCGTAACTTATTGACCGGGAGCCACCGAATGAAACCCGCTGTAATTCTTTATAAAAAACTGCCTGACGATCTTTATGCCCGCCTGGCTGAACAGTGTGACGTGACGGAAATCAGCGATCTCTCACCAGAGAGCCAGCAGAAGTATGCTGCGGATTTCCAGCAGGCAGAAGGTCTGCTGGGATCGGGCGGTAAAGTGAATGGCGAGCTGCTGGCGAAAATGCCCAATCTTCGCGTCTGCTCCAGCGTCTCTGTGGGCTACGATAATTTTGATGTAGACGCCCTGAATCAGCGTAACGTGGTGCTGATGCACACGCCGACCGTGCTGACCGAAACCGTGGCAGACACCATGATGGCGCTGGTGCTGAGCACGGCGCGCCGGGTGCCGGAACTGGATGCCTGGGTTAAAGCGGGTAACTGGCAGAAGAGCATCGGACCGGCGCAGTTCGGCATCGACGTACACCATAAAACGCTGGGTATTCTCGGCATGGGACGTATCGGGATGGCGCTTGCGCAGCGGGCGCACTTTGGTTTTGGCATGAAAATCCTCTATAACGCCCGCCGTGAGCATGAGGAGGCACAGTCACGCTTTGGCGCACAGCGCTGTGAACGGGAAGCGCTGCTGAAGCAGAGTGATTTCGTCTGCATTAGCCTGCCGCTGACTGAAGAGACACACCATCTGATTGGGGCCGCCGAGCTGGACCTGATGAAACCGGATGCGGTGCTGATCAACGCCGGGCGCGGACCGGTGGTGGATGAGAAGGCGCTGATCGCTGCCTTGCAGGCAGGCAAACTGCATGCCGCCGGACTGGATGTGTTTGAGCAGGAGCCGGTCTCTGCCGACTCCCCACTGCTGTCATTGCCCAATGTGGTGACGCTGCCGCACATCGGTTCTGCGACACACGAAACCCGTTACGGCATGATGCAGGATGCGGTAGAAAATCTCATCGCCGCACTTGGCGGAAGCGTCGAGAAGAACTGCGTTAACCCGCAGGCACTGAAGTAATCCCCACGCCTTCCCATTGCGCCCGCCGATGGCGGGCGTTATGGTGGACCCCCGATTCGTTACACAAATATTTAACCGCTATGTCCTTTTCTCAGTTCGGCGACAAATTTACCCAACATTCCGGCATCTCACGTCTGATGGAAGATATGGGCGCGGGCCTCCGCACGCCCGGCACCATCATGCTGGGTGGCGGCAATCCGGCGCAAATTCCGGCCATGAACGACTACTTTCAGCAACTGCTGCAGCAGATGCACGAGGAAGGCAAACTCAGCGAAGCGCTGTGCAATTATGACGGTCCGCGTGGCAAAGCGACGCTGCTGGCGTCACTGGCTGAATTGCTGCGTGAACAGCTTGGCTGGCCGATCACCGCAGAGAATATCGCACTGACCAACGGCAGTCAGAGCGCTTTCTTCTATCTGTTTAACCTGTATGCCGGTCGCCGGGCCGATGGCAGCAAGAAGCGAGTGCTGTTCCCGCTGGCGCCTGAGTATCTTGGCTATGCGGATGCCGGTCTGGAAGAGGCGCTGTTTGTCTCGGCGAAGCCGAACATTGAGCTGCTGCCGGAAGGCCAGTTTAAATATCATGTCGATTTCGAGCATCTGCCGATGAACGATGAGGTCGGGCTGATCTGCGTCTCGCGCCCGACAAATCCTACCGGTAATGTGATCACTGATGATGAGCTGATGCAGCTCGATGCGCTGGCACAGCAGCATGACGTGCCGCTGCTGATCGACAATGCCTATGGTGTGCCGTTCCCCGGCATCATCTTCAGCGAGGTGCGCCCGCTGTGGAATCCCAACATCATTCTCTGCATGAGTCTGTCGAAGCTCGGCCTGCCGGGTGCGCGTTGCGGCATTATTATTGCTGACGAGAAGACGATTACTGCACTGAGCAACATGAACGGCATTATCAGTCTGGCTCCGGGCAGCATCGGTCCGGCCATCGCCAATGAGATGATCCGTCGCGGCGATCTGTTGCGGCTCTCCGAAGAGGTGATCAAGCCGTTCTATCATCAGAAGGTGCAGCAGACCATTGCAATCCTGCGGCGCTATCTGCCGGAAGAGCGCTGTCTGATCCACAAGCCGGAAGGCGCGATTTTCCTCTGGCTCTGGTTCCGCGATCTGCCAATCACCACTGAATTGCTTTATCAGCGGCTTAAAGCGCGCGGCGTGCTGATGGTGCCGGGCCACTTCTTCTTCCCGGGTCTCGAACAGGCGTGGCCGCACACTCATCAATGTATGCGGATGAACTACGTGCCGGATGCAGAGAATATCGAGCGGGCGGTGCAGATTCTGGCGGAAGAGATTGAGATCGCCTGGCGCGACAGCTAATCCTGCTCTTCCTGTGGATCGGTTAATGACAGCTGGCACCACTGTGCCAGCTGCTTAATGGCCTGTTCCACCTCCGCATTCCAGCCGAAACCGGCATTCAGCCGGAAACAGTGATCGTAGCGATCATCGGTGGCAAAAATGTGGCCCGGTGCAATGCCGATACCCGCATTACGCGCTTTCAGAAACAGTTCGCGCACGTTCAGCGCCTTTCCCGGCATCTCGACCCACAGCACATAGCCTCCTTCCGGATCGGACACCCGCGTTCCCGCCGGAAATTCCCGCAGCACCGATTGACGCATTTCGCGAATTTGCCGTGCCAGCTCGCGACGCAGCTTGCGCAGATGCGCATCATAGCCGCCGCTGCGCAGCAACTCCGCCACTGCCGCCTGTGACAGCACCGAGGTGCCCATCGTCGAGGTATATTTCAGCGAGGCGATTTTGCGCATGTAATTGACGCTGTGAACCCAGCCAATGCGAATGCCAGGTGCCACGGTTTTGGAAAAGCCGCTGCAGAGAATGGCGTTGGGGCTGAAGGCGCGCATCGGGAAGGGGCGACGCTCACCAAAGGCGGTATCGCCAAAAATATCATCCTCAATGATCACCACATCGTTTTCATCCGCCTGCCGCGCAATATAGGCTTTATGCTCGTTAGGAATGCTCTTGCCCAGCGGATTATTGACGTTGCACAGGGTCAGAAAAACCCGTACCGCCTTGCGCTGAAATAATCCGGTCAGCTTCGCCACATTCACATACCCTTCCGGCCCGGCTTCCACTTCAATCACCCGTAAATTGAGGTTATGCAGCATCTGCAGCAGCACGAAATAGCAGGGTGACTCTACTGCCACCACATCGCCCGGCTGGGTGGTGGCGCGCAGGGACAGCGAAATCGCCTCTATGCAGCCGTTGGTGATCAGAATGTCGTCGGCGCTGATATTGCAGCCGTAATCGACCGCGCGTCGGGCAATCTCAGTTTTCAGCGGCGCATAGCCGGTACCTTTGACCGTATTGCCGAGCAGCGCCGGTTTGCTGTAGCCCATCTGGCGCATCAGCAGGCCGATGCGCTTGACCGGATAAAGGGCGCTGTCGCCGTTAGCCAGATCGAGACGCACCCGGCAGTCTGAGCCGAGCATCGCCAGATGCAGTTCTGTCTGCTCATCCAGCGGCGCGATGGCGCGCGGCTGTTCGCTGACGGCGGGCAGCTGACGCGAGGCAGGCCGCTGCGAGGCAACAAAAAAGCCCGATTTTGGACGGGCAACGGCGTAGCGCTCATCTTCCAGCGTGCGCAGTGTTTTCAGGGCGGTGGTGAGGCTGACATTGTACTGTGTTGCCAGCGTCCGCACCGACGGCAGACGGCTGTCGGGTGCCAGTGAACCGCCGTGAATGGCCTGCTTAATCTGTTCTGCGATCTGGCGGTAACGACTGTTCTGACTCTCCTGTTCCCCGATAATATCGGCCATCTGTTCCACCCCATATCGCGCTGATCTGTGCATATTCAACAGAGTACATTCAAAGTAGTTTAGGCTGCATCTCTTAATTATTCATGACGCTAAACGGCCCGACGCCCCTTCAGCCGCCGGCTTCAGGCCATAAAGTGATACTGTTCAACTGAGGGAAACGTGAAAAATGAACAATCTGCCCGCCATGATGAAGGAGATTGAAGCGTATCTGTCGCCCGCCATCATTGAATCGGCTCAGCGCTGCTCTGTTCGCCTGCTGGCGGCGTTGCCGGATCAGCAGATGCTGGAAAATAACCGCGTTCTGCTCGCCTATGGCGGCGGAAAAGACAGTAGCTACATGGTGGCTTACGTGCGTTACCTTCAGGGGCTGATCTGGCTGCAGCAGGGCAGCACGTTTCATCTGCGGGTCAGTACTAACCGTCATGCGGCGATGAATCAGAGCGTGATGGAGAACATCCACCGCGTTTATCAGGCGCTGGCGATGCATGACGATGACCGGACAGAATGCCTGGTGGTAGATGGCCTGCTGATCCGACCGTTTGCCCGCGACCTGACGATTCCTGAGAGCGTACGGCAGCAGAACCGCAATGACGTGCTGATGAATGGCCACCGTTTTCGCGCTGATGCGCGCTCGACCTTCTGCAACGCCTGTAATCTCAGCATGGTGAACTCCTTTGGTCTGGCGGCAGACTACAACGGCGGCGTGGATCTGATTATCACCGGCGACTCGCCGCAGGAGCAGGCCGCCTATGTCGCCTGGGCGAGACACCTTTCCCGGCTGTTTGATGCGCCGGTAGCGGACAAAAGCCGGGGCTTCAGCGGATTTCTCCAGACGCTGGACGGTGTGGCAGAGCGCTACTTCTCTGACGTTTACGGGGCCGAACAGCTGACAGCCGCGCACCGCATCACCCATCAGCTCGCACGTGACCCGCTGTTTTTCAACATTTATCAGGACACCGCCTATGAAGCGGGCGCGCACTGGGCGCTGCTCAGCGAATTTATGCGCTTCCGTTTTGATGAACTGATGTTCAGCTTTTCCGAGTCCGACTGCGGTAATCCAACGCTGATGGCGCATCTGCGCGGACTGCGGGCTGAAACGCTGCTGCAGCGCCACTATGCCGAAGGGATCCGCGAGTATGTGCGCTTCGCGCTGGGGCTGATGGTGAAGAAAGATTTTCCGTCCGCGCTCATTAATGAGATGGCGGCGCGCTATCAGGACGACGACGCCATCCGGCAGCAGCGGCAGCGCGCGGCAGATTTCGCCATGCAGGCGTTTAACCTCAGTGAAGATCAGCTGATCTGCATGATTTACTCACCCTTCCTGGCGCACGGAGAGCAGCTGGGACACTGGCTGTCGCAGCAGCAGATTGCGCTGGAGGAAGCCGCTATTCGCGATCTGATTGAACAACGCAATAACGACGTCGAACTGGCTCAGCAGTTAACACAGCTCTCCGGCCTGACGCTGACGCAGATGCGCCACTGCTGGCAGAGCAGGCCGGTCAGTTCGCTGCTGGAGGGCAAAAGCACCGATCCGCTGTCGCGCGTCCTGCGTTTTGATCCTCACAAAGCGGTGATTCAGGTCAATAACGGTGTGCTCAATGACATCGTGACAGAAATCATTTCCGGGCGTTAACCCGGTAAGGCGAGGCGATGAAAAAGATTTTCCTGCAAATTGGCGCCACCCGCGACGGACAAAATCCTTATTGCGCGGTGGCGAAGCGCGACGGCTATTTTACCGTGCTGGCGGAAATGGGTGATTTTGTCGATTACCAGTCGCTCAGTCTGGCGTTGCCGTTTGATCTGATTATTCGCCTCGACCGTCCTGAGAATCCGTGGGAGCTCATGCAGGCTTATCTGCATGCCGGTTTACTGGCGCATCCGCTGGTGGTGCTGGCAGGCTTTGAAGCTTACAACGCCAGCGCCGGACGGCTGCGTGAGATGCTGGCCGGGCCAGACGCGCCTGCCGCCTTTATTCCCATGGATAAATATGCGCAGCGCATGGCGCTGAAAAAAGCCTGGCCGCGCTTCCCGCAGCCAGAGTTCCGCTTTTTCGCGTCACCGCTCAGCATTCTGGATGCGGAACAGGCGCTGATCTATCCGTGTGTCGTGAAACCAGTGGATGGCGGCGGCGGCCTGGGCATCTTTCTGATTGAACGCGCCGATCAACTGCGCAGTGTGGTGAAACAGCTGGTGCAGACCATGAACTATGGCGGTCGCGGCTTCAGCGGCTTTATTGTGGAAAGTGCGCTGACAGGTACTGAGTTTTCGTTGCAGGGTGTGGTGCATCAGGGGCATCCCCAGGCACTGACCTGCTGCCAGAAGGTGATTGAGCAGCACCGGGATAGCCAGGGATGCGTCAGTTTTTATGAGTCGGGGCATGTAGCAATGGCGGCAGCGGCCTTGCCGGCATCGTTCAGTAGCCTGATGACCTTCTGTTGTGAAACCTTTGGCTATCGTCAGGGCGCGTTTCATATCGATTTTATTGTGGTTAATGGCGTACCGCATTTCCTTGAGATGGGATTCCGGCTTTCCGGCATGGGGGTGGCAATGCTGGTGCAGGAGGCAACGGGCATCAACTGGGCGGATGTCACCTTCCGGCTGGAGGCGGGCGATCCACTGCCTGCTTTTGCTTTCACCGGATCCGGTGCGGTTGGACAGCTGCGGTTACGGCAACCGGCGCAGCTGCAGGCTGCCGAAAGCTGGATCGAACAGCATCAGCAGGGTGCGCTGTTGCCCCCCCTCAGATTGCCTGCACTGCAGGTTTCGCCACGCTCCTCGCTCTATGCCGATCTGACCCGTCATGCGGGTATCCTCGCCACCTTCAGTCTGACAGATACAGCACGTGAGCCAATCATGACCACGTTTAAGCAGGTGATTGCCGCGCAGTCAGTCACCGCCGGGAGAGACAAAGTATGTGCAGGATGATTCTGGCATATGGCCAGTTTGACAGCGCACAGATCCTGGAGGCAGCACGCGCCATGAGCTGCGGCGAAGGCGCCGAACACGATGGCCCGATCAAATCGCATCCCAATGGCTGGGGCTGTCTGTGGCTGGAACAGGGCGAGATTCACACCCTGCATGGCACCGGCCCGTTCGCAGACGCCCTGCCGGGTATTGACGTGGATCGTCTGCGCAGTCGGTTTCTGGCGGTTCATGTGCGTCACGCCACATTGAGTAAAAATCAGGGGATCGAGTTTTCGCATCCGCTGTGGCGCAACAGCGCCGGACATCAGTGGTACATGATGCATAACGGCTTTCTGCCGACCATTTACCGTCAGCTCGGCCTGACGGAATCACGCTTCGATTCTGAAGAGTATCTGCGCTATTTAGTGGATCAGGCCACCCCTGCTGATTTCACCCGGGACTATCTGCGCGCAAAGATGGCGCAGGTTGAGCCAGGCGGCAGCGCAGGCAATGCCATTTTCGTCACCCGCGACAAAGCCTGGGCGTGGCAGTGGTATCCGCACGACACCCCCTGGCCGGACTATTTTACGATGCATTTTCGGCAACAGGACGGTTGCACGCTGATCGCCTCTGAACCCGTGACAATACCAGGCAGCGCCGGCAGCTGGCGGCGAATGAATAATCATGAACTCTATGAAATACCGTTTAGGGAGTGATAAACATGGCAATTTTCAATCAGTTCCGCGTGATTAATCCCAACATGTTTGTGGAATCGACCTGGCTGGATGACATCGTCACTGCACGGGTGCCGCTACTGGTGCTGCGTAACTTTCTGACGCCAGACGTGCGGCAAGCGGTGGTGACTGACCTGCAGAGCTGTCGGGAAAAGATCCGTGTCTCTCACTATCCCAATGGCGCGCTGACCACGCTGGGTCCCTATCTGGCACGCCATACGGCGGCACCTGATAACTATTTCACTGAGCTGCGCGATATCCAGCCGGCGCTGCCGGCATCACTCAACACACTGCGCGAACAGATTTACCGCTGGGTGCAGCACGCGCTGCGGCTGGAGAGCTTAAACATCGCCCACGAACCGGGTTGTGGTGACTACGCCGGTTCTATCGTGCGCTTTCATGCTGATGGCGTCGCGAACCCGCTACATAACGACAATATCGTGCGCGATGCTGCAGGAACCTCCCTGGTTGTGACACAAATATTGCATCAGCTCAGCTGCGTGGTCTGCCTGCAGGAGTGCAGCGCGGGTGGTGCGCTGCGCATCTACAACAAAAAGTGGTCGCCGGAGGATGAGCAGTTCAAAACCGCCGGTGAGCTGGGCTATCGCAGTGGGGTCATTGATCACAGCGAGATCTGCGAATTTTCACCGCGCAGTGGCGATGTCTATCTGTTTAATCCCGCTTTTTATCATGAGATTGATCGGGTCGAAGGCGATACCCGTATCACGATGGGGTTCTTTTTCGGGCTGACCGATAAAAAGATGAAACATGCTATCGCCTGGAGCTAAGCCAGGTTGTGCCATTAAGTTGTGCCAGAAAAGGAGAAGGGAATGACGACGTTTGAAAAGATTACTGCGCTGCTGGATCAGCATCAGGCCAGCTACCGTGTGGTGGAGCATGAGGCGGTAGGGCAAACCGAGCAGATCAGCCAGATACGCGGCAACGCACTGGGTCAGGCGGCCAAAGCGATGGTGCTGGAGGTGAGCATGCCGGATGGTGCGCCCTCGCGACAGCTGCTGGCCATTGTGCCGGGCGACTGCCGGATCAATTTTAAAAATGCGGCGCGCGCGATCGGTGGCAAAAAATCCTCTTTCGCCGCGCCGGAGCTGGCACAGGCACTGACCGACTGTGTCATGGGCGCTGTGCCGCCATTTAGTTTTGATGACCGGCTGGCGCTGCGGGTGGATTCCCGGCTGCAACAGGTCGGCACATTATGGTTTAACGCGGGCGAACTGGAGAAGTCGATCGCGCTGGCTGCAGAGGATTATTTTCGCATCGTGGGGGACGCGTGTTGTGCTGATATCGCCACCCCGATTGCGGTCACCGCCTGACGGCGGCACAAGGAGTTTCTGATGTCGGTAAAAGATATACTGTTAGCGCTGTGCGTGGTGGTGGCGTGGGGCGTGAATTTTGTGGTGATTAAGCTGGGGCTGCAGGGCATGCCGCCCTTTTTGCTCGCCGGACTGCGTTTCTCTCTGGTCGCCTTTCCCGCCATTTTCTTTGTGCGTCGCCCGCCGATCCCGCTGCGCTGGCTGGTCGTTTACGGCATGACCATCAGTTTTGGTCAGTTCGCGTTTCTGTTCCTGGCGATCAAACTTGGTATGCCAGCCGGTCTGGCCTCGCTGGTGCTGCAGGCGCAGGCCTTCTTTACCCTGTTGCTGGGCGCGCTGCTGCTGGCGGAAAAGCTGCGCTGGAATCATATTGTCGGGATTATCATCGCCACGCTGGGGATGTTTATGCTGGCAACAGCAGGCATGGAAGGGCAGACCAGCGCCGGTATTACGCTGACCACCATGATGCTGACACTCTCGGCGGCGCTGTCATGGGGGCTGGGCAATATCACTAATAAGATCATTATGCGGAACCGCAGTGTGCCGATCATGTCGCTGGTGGTCTGGAGTGCACTGGTACCGGTCATTCCCTTCTTTGCCTGCTCTCTGCTGTTTGATGGCGAGGCCGCCATCGTTAACAGCCTGCTGCATATCGGCCTGCAGACCGTGCTGGCGCTGTTCTATCTGGCGTTTGTCGCCACCATTGTGGGCTATGCCATCTGGGGGAATCTGCTAAGTCGCTATGAAACCTGGCGCGTCGCGCCGCTGTCGCTGCTGGTGCCGGTCGTGGGGATTGTTACCGCTGCACTGGTGCTGGATGAGCATCTCTCCGGGCAGCAGATGCTGGGCGCGGCAGTGATTATTCTGGGGTTGCTGGTCAATGTGTTTGGTGGCGTGCTGGGTCAGCGTTTAGCGATGAGAACGCAGCCGTAAAGTTAAAAAACGCCGCTGCCACGGCGTTAGAGGTTGTTGATAAAATCTGACCCGGTTAGCTGTGAGACCGAGCAAGCGCAGGAAGCACGGTCAGATCGGAAAGACGCAAAAACCGCCCTCCATGGCACGCTCGGCCCGCGCGATTACGCACCTCATCCCTGAGGTGCGCCCGTTGCCGGGCCAACGCTTCGCGTTGTTCAAAAACGCTCCCGACGTTTTTGTCCATGGCACGGGACGCTTTCCTCTTCTGCCCGTGTTTCCTGCGCGTTGAGTTTACTCGTTGCGGCCAGATTCACCCTGATTTGGGTATGCCAGCAGTCTGAAACGCCGCTGACGCTGCGTATGCTCCCTGAGCCTGCGCTCCCACTGACATCAAAAACAAAAAACGCCGCATAAGCGGCGTTTGTCATAGTTAATACAGAATCTCAATCTTACTTCAGAATCTCAATACGGCGTGGTTTCGCCTCTTCCGGCACCAGACGTTCAAGGTCGATGCTCAGCAGACCATTTTCGAGACGAGCATCGCGCACCACAATGTGGTCGGCGAGCTGGAATTTACGCTCGAAGTTGCGCTCGGCGATTCCCTGATACAGGTATTTACGCTCGGCCTGCTCTTCAGGATGGGCTCCCCGCACAATCAGCACGTTATCGTGCGCTGTAATATCCAGTTCGCTCTGAGAAAAACCGGCCACCGCAATCGTAATGCGATAGTGATTTTCATCGACCAGTTCTACGTTATAAGGAGGATAGCCGCCATTGCTCTGATTCTGATTAGATTCGAGCAGGTTAAACAGGCGATCAAAACCGATAGCAGAGCGATAAAGTGGGGTGAGATCAAAATTACGCATATTAAGACTCCTGAAGTTCAGCAAGTTTTGGCAACCTTCCACTAGTGGACAGGCTGGATACGGCACCTCACTGTCCCTTGCGGCAACCGTGAGTGCGTCCGTAAAGTAAAAATGGGTGTCAGAAGAGGATTTTCAAGAGGGTAAAATGCAATTTTTTTCGCCAATCTGAGGAAATGACATACACTCAGGACTACTTTTGCCAGACCAGAACGGACTTCGCCCCAGAGTGTTGACGTTGTCTGGCAAGCAAACTCAGCCAGGCTTATGCCATGACTGAAGGGATGATGATGATGAAATTAAAGACCTTACCTCTGGCTGGAATAGTGTGCTGCGCAATGGTGACAACCGGCTGTTCCAGCGTGATGTCTCACACCGGTGCGAGTCAGGGCTACTATCCCGGCACCCGTGCCAGCGCTGACATGCTGGCCGATGGTGATACCAGCTGGGCGCTGAAGCCGCTGGCGTTAATCGATCTTCCTTTCTCTGCCGTGCTGGATACGCTGCTGCTGCCGTGGGACTACTACCGTAGCGACCAGGACAAAACTCTCGACTCCCCACGTGAACGCATCCTGCAGAGCGAAAGACTCGCGCATACCAACGAAAGCCTGGCACAGGCGCAGCCTATGCCTCCTGTGCGGTCGCAGCCGCAACCGTAAAGAGTTGCCGCCAGCCATTCACCTCACGCATATAAGCAATCTGTGTTCCGTCCGGTGACCAGACCACCGCGTCACCTGACGGTGCTTCTTCCGTTCTGCCGGTCAGCCGCTGACACGCGCCGCTCTCAATGTCACATCGCATCACGTTGTTATCACAGATAAAGGCAATCGCCTGGCCATCAGGATGCCAGCTAAAGGCGGACTGAATGCTGTGGCTGAGATGGGTGATCTGACGCGGTTCGCCGCCGTTGGGCGACACCACCCAGAGCTGGATCACCTCTCCTGCATCCGCCATCAGAAACGCGATCTGGCTGCCATCCGGTGCAGCACGCAGCCAGTGGCGCGGTTGCAGCGCCACGCCGCGGCTGTGCGTCAGGCGACGCTGCTGCACGCCAGCCGGTGGCGCAGGTAGCTGCTGGCTGCTGCCCTCCAGTGGCTTCTCTCCGGCGCGGGCGTACTCCTCCAGCGCGTCAGGCAGATCAACAATAAAAACTTCAGGCCGTTTCTCGCCCTGTGCCGTCACGGTGTCGCCAATAAAAGCGATAGCCCAGCGCTGCCAGCTGCCGTCTGGTTTCTGATAACCGCGCTCACCGACCCAGCACTCCTCATAGGCACGATTGATCTGGTCGCTGCCGGGTTGTGGTTCCGCATGCGTCTGGCTCACCAGCACGCAGAAAAAAGTGCCGTCATATTCACGCGGATGCTGCTTTACAGGCGTGACAGTACACAGCGGCACGCCGACGCCGACATTGCGCAGATCCAGACGGCTATCCAGTTCATGCATCACGTGGTCATTGTAGGTAAAACTCAGGCGTGAACCATCAGGACTAAAGACATGAACATGTGAACCGCCACGCAACGCGCCAGGGGTGAACGGCGGCGTGATATCGCAGGCATCCAGATTCACCGCCGTGCCGTTCTGAACGATCACACCGCGCCGGTGGTGGAAATCATACTGCCAGCTGGCATCAGGATGTTCCGGGCCATGAATGCAGACGTAGCGTGGCGGCAGGTCGGGACTGACCGTAACGACACCGACGTGGGCTCCGTGTCGGGCCTGATAGAGCACCTCTACCTCTCCGGTCATCACATTGACCCGCTCAATGGTCTGGCTGGTAAACGACGCGCCCGAGGGGCGGACGTCAAACGCCAGCCACTGACTGTCGGCAGTCCAGATATTGATATTGGTGAGCTGATGCTGACGGGCAGCAAAGGTGATCTGTTTTTCTGACATGATAAAACCCACGGAGACAGCGTTGCCCGACAAATTACGCGATTCTGTTTTGCGGTGCAGCTTTTTTGCCGGATGCAGGGAGCCGGGCCGCTGCGGCCCGGCAGAGAACAGAGCCGTTAAAGCACTAACTCTTCAATGGCATGCGCCACACCATCTTCCATATTGGTTTTGGTGATGAACTGCGCGATTTTCTTAACAGAATCAATGGCATTACCCATTGCGACGCCGGTTCCGGCGTATTCAATCATCGCCAGGTCATTCTCCTGGTCGCCAATCGCCATCACCTCTTCCTGCTTAAGACCGAGCTTGTCAGCCAGCATTTTGACGCCCTGGCCTTTATTCACCCGACAATCGAGAATTTCCAGGTAGTAAGGCGCGCTCTTCAGGATGGTATAAGTCTGGTGAGCATGTTCGGGCAGACGGGCAATCGCCGCGTCGAGCAGGTCCGGGCGGTCAATCATCATCAGTTTCGGGAAGCGCATGGCG
This sequence comes from Pantoea sp. ANP04, assembly GCF_041982285.1. NCBI lineage: Bacteria > Pseudomonadati > Pseudomonadota > Gammaproteobacteria > Enterobacterales > Erwiniaceae > Pantoea > Pantoea sp. ANP04. The sequence goes on from NZ_JAUTYS010000007.1 coordinate 73,594, forward strand.
CGATCCATCTCTTCCACGGCGCGATAGCGCACCGGAATGCCGGTCAGGCTCGCTTCATGGATGGTGTATTCACTGATGTCTTTATTGGGTGTGTAGAGATGGGATTTGTCGAACGCCTGGAAATGCACACCAAGCTCGCGCGCCAGATTCTCGATGTAGAGGTAGTCGTCAAAGGTCAGCGTCACTTCCGCCACGCACTCACCATCTTCGGCCTGATGAACCAGCGCACCGTTGTTGCTGATCGCATACTGGCCGGGCGTCTGCATATCCAGCTCCATCAGATAGCGCTGGATACCCACAAATGGCCGGCCGGTGGTCAGCACAATCGACACACCTTTCTGGCGGGCGCGATCCAGGGCAGATTTCACCCCTGGTGTGATCTCATGTTGCGGGTTGAGCAGGGTGCCATCCATGTCGATAGCGATCAATTTAATAGCCATACAATCCTCGTAGCGTCTGGGTTTTATTCAATGCTAGCGCGATTCAGCGCACATTGACCAGCTTCATGGCAGGCAGGAACGGGCAGCAAACCGCTGGGTTCAGGCGGCAAAGAGATCGCGGTGGATTTAAATCACGGCTTTTCGGATAGTTGCGGGTTCGCCTGGCGAACAGCCGGGGCGCGGCCTGATGGATTTTCGCCCGTACGGTACAAAAAAAAGGCCATCACCTGAGTGATGGCCTGTTACGTCCGCTGCCGGTTAGATATCGATATTGGCGGCTTTCAGCGCATTCTCTTCGATGAAGGCGCGACGCGGTTCCACCGCATCGCCCATCAACGTAGTGAACAGCTGGTCAGCGCCAATCGCATCTTTAATGGTGACGCGCAGCATACGACGGCTGTCTGGATCCATGGTGGTTTCCCACAGCTGATCCGGGTTCATCTCACCCAGACCTTTGTAGCGCTGGACGGAGAGGCCACGACGCGACTCTTTCACCAGCCACTCAATCGCCTGTTCGAAACTTGCCACTGGCTGACGACGTTCGCCACGCTCAATGTAAGCATCTTCTTCCAGCAGACCACGCAGCTGGCTACCCAGCGCGCAGATTTTGCGATACTCAGGCCCCTGAATGAAATCCGCTTCCAGCGGATAGTCGGTATCCACACCGTGGGTACGGACGCGCAGCACCGGCTCGAACAGGTTCGTTTCGCGGTTTTCACGCACCTGTGCCAGATAGGTGCTGCCGTGCGCTTCGCGTTCGGTCAGATAGCTCACCAGACCGTTCAGCCAGGTGGTGACCTCTGCTTCGTTGCTCAGATCGCTCAGCGTGTCGTGATAAATCATCGCACGCAGCATCGCCATCGGATAACGGCGTTCCATACGCTTGATCATCTTCTGGGTACTGTTGAAGTCAGAGACCAGTGTCTCCAGCGGCTCACCGCCCAGCGCGGGTGCGCTGGCATTGGTGTGCAGCGTCGCACCATCAAGCGCGATAGCGATCTGGTATTGATCCATCGCCTCGTCATCTTTGATGTACTGCTCCTGCTTACCTTTCTTCACTTTGTAGAGTGGCGGCTGGGCGATATAAACATGGCCGCGTTCAATGATTTCAGGCATCTGACGATAGAAGAAGGTCAGCAGCAGGGTACGGATGTGTGAACCATCGACGTCGGCATCGGTCATGATGATGATGCTGTGATAACGCAGCTTGTCCGGGTTGTACTCATCGCGACCAATACCACAGCCCAGCGCGGTGATCAGCGTGGCAACTTCCTGGGAAGCAAGCATCTTGTCGAAACGCGCTTTCTCAACGTTAAGGATTTTACCTTTCAGCGGCAGAATCGCCTGGTTCTTACGGTTACGGCCCTGTTTAGCCGAGCCGCCTGCGGAGTCACCCTCCACCAGGTAGATTTCGGACAACGCCGGGTCGCGCTCCTGGCAATCCGCCAGTTTGCCTGGCAGACCTGCCAGATCCAGCGCGCCTTTACGGCGGGTCATTTCACGGGCGCGGCGGGCCGCTTCACGGGCACGGGCTGCGTCGATGATTTTGCCGACGACGATTTTGGCGTCTGATGGATTTTCCAGCAGGTATTCTGCCAGCAGCTCATTCATCTGCTGCTCAACCGCCGATTTCACCTCGGAGGAGACCAGTTTATCTTTGGTCTGCGAGGAGAATTTTGGATCCGGCACTTTCACCGACACTACGGCGATCAGACCTTCACGGGCATCATCACCGGTGGCGCTGACTTTGGCTTTCTTGCTGTAACCCTCTTTGTCCATGTAGGCATTCAGGGTACGGGTCATCGCCGCACGGAAACCGGCGAGGTGTGTACCACCGTCACGCTGCGGGATATTGTTGGTAAAGCAGTAGATGTTTTCCTGGAAACCGTCGTTCCACTGCAGTGCCACTTCCACACCGATGCCATCTTTCTCAGTAGAGAAATAGAACACGGTAGGGTGAATAGGGGTTTTGTTTTTGTTCAGGTACTCAACAAACGCCCGGATGCCGCCTTCGTAATGGAAGTGATCGTTTTTGCCATCGCGCTTATCTTCCAGACGAATAGACACGCCCGAGTTGAGGAATGAGAGTTCACGCAGGCGTTTCGCCAGAATGTCATACTCAAAATCGCGCACGTTGGTAAAGGTTTCGTGGCTCGGCCAGAAACGCACGCGGGTCCCGGTAATGTCGGTTTCACCCGTTACCGCCAGCGGTGCCTGCGGTACGCCATGGACGTAAACCTGCTGATGCACTTTGCCTTCGCGACGAATGGTCAGCTCCAGCTTCTGCGACAGGGCGTTAACCACGGAGACGCCCACGCCATGCAGGCCGCCGGAGACTTTATAGGAGTTATCATCGAACTTACCGCCAGCATGCAGCACGGTCATGATCACTTCAGCGGCAGAGATGCCCTCTTCTTCGTGAATACCGGTTGGAATGCCGCGTCCATCATCCTGCACCGAAACGGAGTTATCCGCGTGGATGGTGACCACAATGTCACTACAGTGACCAGCGAGCGCTTCGTCGATTGCGTTATCCACGACCTCGAATACCATGTGATGCAGACCGGTACCGTCATCGGTATCGCCGATATACATGCCCGGGCGTTTGCGTACCGCATCAAGTCCTTTCAGGACTTTAATACTTGAGGAGTCATAAGAATTCGACATCAACGTTTCTCGCTCATTTTAATCTTCAGGTTGAACCGCTATTTTACCCTGTTCCACGCGGAACATCTTGCCCTTTTCGTCAGTCATGTCGATTACATGCCCGGCAGAAATAGCGCTGACAAACACCTGCGCCTGAGTGGCTTTTAACCGGTCCGCCAGCAGGCGTCGTCGGCTCTCATCCAGCTCAGAAGCAAAGTCATCAATGAGGTAAATACAGCGGCGTCCGCTCTGGCTTGTCAGGAACTCGCCCTGTGCCAGACGCAATGCACACATCAGCAGTTTTAACTGCCCGCGTGAGAGTAAATCTTCCACCGGCGTCCCTTCAGCCCGAATACGAAAATCGGCTTTATGGGGGCCGCTGGCGGTATAAGTCAGCGCACGATCGCGCTCGAAGTTACGTTCCAGCAGTTCGCCGTAATCACTCTCTTTGTCCCAGCCACGCTGGAAGGAGAAGCGCAGTTCAAACTCTGGCAGAAACTGGCTACAGGTGGCGGTGATCTCTGCAGATATCGCCGCACTGTATTCCGCGCGCCACTGGCTAATCTGTTCAGCCAGCGGAACCAGCTCCTGATCCCAGGGGCGAATCTGGCTGTAACGTGAGACCTGGCGAAGCGCCGCGTTCCGCTGTTTAAGCAGGCGACGCATGTTGTTCCATGCGTTGAAAAAGCCGGGCGTGTTATGGAAGCAGCCCCAGTCGACATAGGCCCGGCGGTATTTGGGACCGCCATTCAGCAGACTAAAACCTTCAGGCGTGATTAACTGCATCGGCAGCAGCTGCGCCAGCTCTGCGACTTTATGACCATCGCTGCCATCAATACGCACTTTGCTGTCACCGGCCCGGTTTTTGGTCAGCCCGACAGAAATTTCCCGCTCTGCGTTTTCCAGACGCCCGTGCAAGACGAACGCCGCCTCGTCGTGACGAATGACGCGACCCGCCTGCAAACTGCGAAACGATCGACCATGCCCCAGCGTATGAATCGCCTCTAAAACGCTGGTTTTCCCACTGCCGTTGGCACCCACCAGGAAATTAAATCCGGGGGCCAGTTGCAGGTCGGCCTGCTCAATATTACGAAAATCTTTGATAAGAAGGCGGGTTAAAGCCATGAATCAATCCAGCGTGAAGGGCAATAAAGTTTTTGGACCTGGCGATCAAGTGCGTTAACGGCAAAGCAGGTTTGGCCGACATCCCAGTCACGAGGCCGTCGGCGTCGCCGCTACGTTGCGCCTCGCCAGCGCACAGCCACCGGAGCGTACTGAAGTACGTGATGATGGCGAGCACTGCCGGGGCACAACATAGCAAGTAAGCCAGGCCGATATATCACACCTACAAGCGCATGGGCATGACGACGTAAGCTGCTGCGGGACTCGCCACATCTTCGATCTGCACGCTCGACACTGAATCCGTCAGCAGCAGGCGGACGTTTTCGCACTTCAGCGCGTTCAGCACATCCAGCACGTAACTGACGTTAAAACCGATCTCCAGTTCCGTGCCGTTATAGCTGACATCCAGCATCTCTTCCGCTTCTTCCTGTTCAGGGTTATTGGCGGTAATTTTTAGCTGATTTTCGGTGATATAGAGGCGAACACCGCGGAACTTCTCGTTAGAAAGGATGGCAGCACGGGCAAAGGCCTGTTTGAGCAGATCGCAGCCCGCTTCCAGCACTTTATCGGGATTCTTCGGCAATACGCGGCGATAGTCAGGGAAGCGACCATCAACCAGCTTAGAGGTAAAGATATAGTCGCCGACGTGCGCGCGGATATTGCTGCCGCCAATCCGGACCTGCAGAGGCGTATCGCCGCCATCCAGCAGACGCAGCAGCTCAATGACGCCTTTACGTGGCACAATCACGGAATGACTCGGCAGTGCCTGACCAATCGGCATGGAGCAAACGGCCAGACGGTGACCATCAGTGGCTACAGTGCGCAGCTCTTCCCCTTCGGTTTCAAACATCATGCCGTTGAGGTAGTAACGCACATCCTGATGGGCCATCGAGAACTGAGTCGCTTCGATCAGCCGTTTCAGGGTCGCCTGCGGCAGGGTGAATTCAACTTCACTCTGCCAGTCGTCGAGATTCGGGAAGTCACTGGCGGGCAGGGTCGACAGCGAAAAACGGCTGCGGCCAGAGCGAACCAGCATACGATCGCCTTCCAGCGCCAGCGTGATTTCTGCACCATCCGGCAATCCGCGACAGATATCCAAAAATTTTCGCGCCGGAACGGTGGTGGAGCCAGGCTCATGCGCCTGCGTCAGCGCCACACGTGCGACCATCTCCATTTCCAGATCGGTACCGGTCAGCAGCAGCGAACCTTCTGTAACCTGCAGCAGCAGGTTTCCGAGAATCGGCAGCGTCGGACGACCACCCAGTGGGCCACTAACTTGTTGCAGCGGCTTCAGCAGCTGCTCACGTTCAACAATAAATTTCATAGCGTCAGGAAGATAATGTTCTGATGAGATTAGAGAAATCTTCTTTGATATCGTGGCTCTCTTCACGCAGCTGCTCAATCTTGCGGCAGGCATGAAGCACCGTTGTGTGGTCGCGACCCCCAAAAGCGTCGCCAATTTCTGGCAAGCTGTGGTTCGTCAACTCTTTCGCCATCGCCATCGCCATCTGGCGCGGACGCGCTACCGAGCGCGAACGGCGTTTGGAAAGCAGATCTGCCACCTTAATCTTGTAGTACTCAGCCACGGTCTTCTGAATATTATCGATGGTGACCAGCTTTTCCTGCAGCGCCAGCAGATCGCGCAGCGCTTCACGCACGAAGTCGATGGTGATCGCCCGACCGGTAAAGTTAGCATTGGCGATGACGCGGTTCAGTGCACCTTCCAGTTCACGCACGTTAGAGCGCAAACGCTTGGCAATAAAGAAGGCAACTTCACCCGGCAGACGGATGTCGTTCTCATCCGCTTTTTTCATCAGGATCGCCACACGCGTTTCCAGCTCAGGCGGCTCGATCGCCACCGTTAAACCCCAGCCGAAGCGCGATTTAAGACGATCCTCTACACCGTTGATCTCTTTGGGATAGCGATCCGAGGTGAGGATGATCTGCTGATTGCCTTCTAATAAGGCATTAAAGGTGTGGAAGAACTCTTCCTGTGAGCGCTCTTTATTCGCAAAGAACTGAATGTCATCGATCAATAGCGCATCCACAGAACGGTAGTAGCGTTTGAACTCTTCAATTGCATTGTTCTGCAGCGCTTTAACCATATCCTGTACAAAACGCTCGGAGTGCATGTAAACCACTTTTGCATTGGGTTTGCGGGCAATAATGCCGTTGCCCACCGCATGCAACAGGTGCGTTTTACCGAGACCCGTGCCGCCATACAGAAAAAGTGGGTTATAAGCGCCGCCTGGATTATCCGCCACCTGACGTGCCGCCGCGCGCGCCAGCTGGTTGGATTTACCTTCAACGAAGTTATCGAAGTTATGACGGTTATTCACATTCGAGCGGTAAGTGACGTCGGCCGGAGCCGGGACATTATCCCAGCTGGGACGCATGATCTGCGCCGGGGCCGGACGAATATGGCTCTGTACGGGCATCACGGGCGCGCTGACGCTGGCCATGACGGGCTGGCTGACCGCTGCCGCTTGCTGCTGAACCGGGCGCGTACCTACTTCAAAACGCAGTGCAGGCACGTTTGGACCACAAAATTCATTTAGCAGTGCGTTGATGCTATTAAGGTATTTGTCCCGAACCCAGTCGAGTACGAAGCGATTTGGAGCATACAAGGCAAGCGTATTGTCGTTTAACTCAGCCTGGAGTGGACGGATCCACATGCTGAATTCGGTGGCAGGAAGCTCATCCTGCAAACGGGCAAGACACTGTTGCCAAAGCGTAAGTGACACGGCGGACTCCACTCGTACAAATTCGAAAAGAATAGTAGGCGTTACTCTAAGAAACGTTCATTTTTGACACAGACACTAAGAAAGCGCCTGCGACCGCTATCAGCGGTTTTCCGTCCTGCAATCACCGGAGGATCGTCAGCGGAAGGGCGGATCATAGCGCAAAGCGAGGCAGAGATCTCCCCTTTCTACACAGTTTTGATCCTTTTTATCCACAGGCCAGAGGCGCGCAAAGAAGTTTACGCCAGTTGCGGGAAAAACCAGCAGAGATCTGACGCAATAGATGAAAATTTCGGACGTTATCTCATTTTATCCCCAGGATCCGGTGAGCCGATCGCAATAAGATCCCGCGCGATCCTTGCGCTTTAGTGCGGAGCCCGTATAATTCTCCACCCGACATTGAGCCATCAGGCGCAAAGTCGGGACTCTGCGGGCTGTATGCGGGTTTTCAGGCACTATGACACGCGAAGTAAATTGACTCGGGACTGTACAATTATTACAATCCCGCCTCTTTATTAAAGACACATTGAGGCGTAGGTCGATTTTCTGGCCCGAAACGCGTCACCCAGTGAAAATTTTCAAGTTTAGGTAGAAACCGCCATGAAACGCACTTTTCAACCGTCCGTACTGAAGCGCAACCGTTCACACGGTTTCCGTGCTCGTATGGCAACAAAAAATGGTCGTCAGGTTCTGGCACGTCGTCGTGCTAAAGGCCGTTCTCGTCTGACCGTTTCTAAGTAATAAAGCAAGCCCTGATGGGTAAGCTCGCATTTCCCAGGGAGTTACGTTTGTTAACTCCCACTCATTTCACTTTCGTCTTCCAGCAGCCACAACGGGCTGGCACGCCGCAAATTACTATTCTCGGCCGCCTTAACGCGCTGGGGCATCCCCGCATCGGTCTCACCGTCGCTAAAAAACATGTGAAACGCGCTCATGAACGCAACCGGATCAAGCGATTGACCCGCGAAAGCTTTCGTCTGCGTCAACATGAACTGCCGTCGATGGACTTCGTGGTGGTCGCGAAGAAGGGGGTTGCCGATCTGGATAACCGTATGCTGGCGGAAGCGTTGGAGAAATTATGGCGTCGTCACTGTCGCCTGGCGCGCGGCTCCTGATCGTCCTGATACGCGTCTATCAACGCGGTATCAGTCCATTACTGGGACCACACTGTCGGTTTCACCCGACCTGCTCTCATTACGGAATTGAGGCATTACGCAGGTTCGGCCTGATAAAAGGCAGTTGGTTGACATTAAAACGCGTATTAAAATGCCACCCCTTGAACCCGGGTGGTGACGATCCTGTGCCGCCAAAAACCTTTGATACCAGAGAACATTAACGATGGATTCGCAACGCAATCTCTTTCTCATCGCTTTTCTGTTCGTGACCTTTATGATCTGGCAAGCCTGGCAGACGGACCACGCTCCGCAGCCACAGCAGACGCAGACCACACAGGGCACCAACAGCGTAGCGGGTGATGCCGCCAGTCAGGGTGTACCGGCCAGCGGTCAGGGCCAGACGATCACCGTTAAGACTGATGTCCTGTCATTGAATATCAACACCCGAGGCGGTGATGTTGAACAAGCACAGCTGCTGACTTTCCCGGACAAACTGGGTTCAGACCAGCCGTTCCAGCTGCTTGAAACAACGCCAGCATTCCTTTATCAGGCTCAGAGCGGTTTAACCGGTCGTAATGGCCCGGATAACCCGAACAACGGTGCACGTCCGCTGTTCAACGCTGCACAGAATCACTTCGAGATGGCTGATGGCCAGTCCGAACTGCGTGTGCCGATGACCTATACCGCTGAAAATGGCGTGGTTTATACCAAAACCTTCATCTTCAAGCGTGGCGAATATGCCGTTAATGTCGATTATCATGTCAACAACACCACGCAGCAGCCGCTGGAAGTGTCGTTGTTTGGCCAGCTGAAGCAGACGATTGATCTGCCAAAGCATCGTGATACCGGCAGCAACAACTTTGCGCTGCACACCTTCCGTGGTGCGGCCTACTCCACCAGCGAGTCGAAATATGAGAAGTATAAATTCGACACTATCGCGGACAACGAGAACCTGAACGCGACCACCAGCAATGGCTGGGTGGCGATGCTGCAACAGTACTTTGCGACGGCATGGGTTCCGCGTACCGAAGGCACCAACACCCTTTACACCAGCAACCTGGGTAACGGCGTTGCGGCAATTGGCTATAAATCTGCACCGGTCACCATTGCCGCAGGCGCACAGCAGAATCTGGGTGCAACGCTGTGGGTCGGCCCGGAAATTCAGGACAAGATGGCCGCGATTGCGCCGCACCTTGATCTGACCGTGGATTACGGCTGGTTGTGGTTTATCTCTCAGCCGCTGTTCAAACTGCTGAAATTCATCCACAGCTTCATCGGTAACTGGGGCTTCTCCATTATCGTGATCACCTTCATCGTGCGCGGCATCATGTACCCGCTGACTAAAGCGCAGTACACCTCGATGGCCAAGATGCGCATGCTGCAGCCGAAAATTCAGGCGATGCGTGAGCGTCTGGGTGATGACAAGCAGAAGCAGAGCCAGGAAATGATGGCGCTGTATAAAGCAGAGAAAGTGAATCCGCTGGGTGGCTGTCTGCCGCTGGTGATTCAGATGCCAATCTTCCTGGCGCTCTACTATATGCTGTCAGGCTCGGTTGAACTGCGTCATGCCCCATTCGTTCTGTGGATCCATGACCTGTCAGCGCAGGACCCGTACTACATCCTGCCGATTCTGATGGGCATCACCATGTTCTTCATTCAGAAGATGTCACCGACCACCGTGACCGATCCGATGCAGCAGAAGATCATGACTTACATGCCGGTGATTTTCACCGTGTTCTTCCTGTGGTTCCCGTCAGGTCTGGTGCTGTACTACATCGTCAGCAACCTGGTCACCATTCTCCAGCAGCAGCTGATTTATCGCGGCCTGGAAAAACGTGGTCTGCATAGCCGCGATAAGAAGAAAGCGTAAGCGATTCAGCGCGGGAGTCATCCCGCCCTTAAATAGTCTATTCTCAGGCGGTCAAAGCGACCGCCTGTGTTTTTTGTAGCGAGAGAAAATTTATGAGCCACAGCGATACCATTGTTGCCCAGGCAACACCGCTTGGACGCGGCGGCGTAGGCATTCTGCGCGTCTCTGGCGCCCAGGCGGCAGAGGTTGCCCGCCAGCTACTGGGTAAACTGCCTAAGCCGCGTTACGCCGATTATCTGCCGTTTACCGATAGTGACGGCAGCGTGCTGGATCAGGGCATTGCGCTGTGGTTTCCTGGCCCCAACTCCTTTACCGGCGAAGATGTGCTGGAGCTGCAGGGGCACGGCGGTCCGGTTATTCTTGACCTGCTGCTGAAGCGCATCGTGGCGCTGCCTGGCGTGCGTATTGCCCAGCCGGGTGAGTTTTCTGAGCGGGCGTTTCTGAATGACAAGCTGGATCTGGCGCAGGCCGAAGCGATTGCCGACCTGATTGATGCCAGCTCTGAGCAGGCGGCACGGTCAGCGGTCAACTCGCTGCAGGGCGCGTTCTCCACCCGCATCAATCATCTTGTGGAAGCCCTTACTCATCTGCGGATTTATGTCGAAGCGGCTATCGACTTCCCGGATGAGGAGATCGATTTCCTTTCTGACGGCAGAATCGAAGCGCAGCTGAATACGGTGATCGGCGATCTGGATGCGGTCCGCGCCGAAGCGCGTCAGGGCAGCCTGCTGCGTGAAGGGATGAAAGTGGTGATTGCGGGCCGGCCTAATGCGGGTAAATCGAGCCTGCTGAATGCGCTGGCGGGCCGTGATGCCGCCATCGTTACAGACATTGCGGGCACCACCCGGGACGTACTGCGTGAGCATATTCATATCGATGGCATGCCGCTGCATATCATCGACACCGCCGGTCTGCGTGAGGCCAGCGATGAAGTTGAACGTATCGGGATTGAGCGTGCCTGGCAGGAGATAGAGCAGGCTGATCGCGTGCTGTTTATGGTCGATGGCACCACCACCGATGCCACCGAAGCAGCGGCTATCTGGCCCGATTTTGTCTCCCGTCTGCCGCCGGAACTGCCGATTACCGTGGTCCGCAACAAAGCAGACGTCACCGGTGAGCCTCCCGGTCTGACAGAAATAAACGGTCATTCACTGATTCGTCTGTCGGCACGTACCAGTGAAGGCGTTGATGAACTGCGTGATCACCTGAAGCAGAGCATGGGATTTGCAGGCAACATGGAAGGCGGCTTCCTGGCACGCCGTCGTCATCTCCAGGCGCTGGAGCTGGCGGCAATGCACTTACAGCAGGGCCGAGCACAGCTGCTCGGTGCCCGGGCGGGTGAGTTACTGGCCGAAGAGCTGCGTGTCGCTCAGCAGGCGCTGAGTGAAATCACCGGCGAGTTCACCTCTGACGATCTGCTGGGTCGTATCTTCTCCAGCTTCTGTATTGGTAAATAGCCTCACTGGCCTGATGGCGATACGCTGTCAGGCCTGATTTCCCGCCTCGCGCTATCTTCTGCTATTCCCGCCTCTGCGTTCATTCTTGCTGATAAGTTATTTTGCGACGGCACCGCGTTGTCGTATAACGGTAGACGCGCCGATCTGACGGCGGCTACAGATTGCGGTGAATGATCCCCGCCTCATCCAGCCGCGTCGGGCCGGGCGCAAATCCACAACGTGAACACCCTTGGGCGAAGCTTTTCGCCTGTAACAGGAGAGTTACATGAGTACACCGCTCGACACTGCCGCACTGGACACGCTGTTTAATGACGCCCGCACTCACAGTTACTGGCAGGATAAGCCTGTCGATAACGCCCTGCTGGAACAGCTCTATGCCTTAACGGCACTGGGCCCGACCTCGGCGAACTGCTCGCCAGCGCGTTTTGTTTTCGTAACGTCTGCGGAAGGCAAAGAGAAGCTGAAACCGGCACTCTCTTCCGGCAATCTGGACAAAACCATGAGCGCGCCGGTCACGGTGATAGTGGCCTGGGATCGCGAGTTCTATGAACAACTGCCCGCGCTGTTCCCGCATGCGGATGCGCGTAGCTGGTTTACCGGCAGCCCGGAAGCGGCGAAAGAGACGGCTTTCCGTAACAGCAGCCTGCAGGCAGGTTATCTGATTCTGGCGGCTCGCTCGCTGGGTCTGGATGCCGGTCCGATGTCCGGTTTTGATCCGGCCAAAGTCAATGACGCCTTTTTCCCGGACGGTCAGTATCAGGTTAACCTGCTGATCAACCTCGGATATGGTGACGCATCAAAACTGCATCCGCGTCTGCCGCGACTGAGCTTTGATCAGGCGAGCCGCTTCGCCTGATGCTCTCCGCGTCGCGATTCAGTTCGCGACGCGGAGCACCGCATTAACGGCGCAGCATTTTCTGCAGGCGCTTTTGCTGCCAGCGCTGCGTCAGCCCATGAAACACAAAGGTCCGCATCGTCCGGACAATCAGCAGCGCTCCCCAGATTGCCGCAACCCAGAGCGACCAGTGATCATCCGGCGCCGTCACATGATTCAGGACGAACAGCAGTCCGCAAACCACCACCGCAGTAATCAGTGAACGGTAAAAGCGTGCTTCATCGGCGATCCTGCTGCGCGCATCAGTAATCCGCTGATCCAGTGCCTGATCCTCGCCGTTCTGCGGACCGGTCAGATCAGCAACGTTCACCTCAAAGACGGCAGCCAGCGCACTCAGGGTTTCCAGTCCCGGCCGCTCACCATTTTCAATACGCTGCACGGTGCGGGTGCTCAGTCCCGCCATTTCCGCCAGCTGTTCCTGTGACCACGCCCGTACCAGGCGATGTTCTTTAAATCTGTTGATGCTGCTCATTCTTATTCTCCGAAGTAACAGACAGGAAGGAAAAGTGTGCGGCGGAACGTCCGGCAGTAACACGATCCTGACCCGACAGCAGCCTGACACCCGCATGACAGCAGTGTCGCAGCTACGCTGGCTGCCCGCGGGATGGCTAACCAGGCACGCGCATCAAACCCGGTTCTGCTAAGGGTGTCCCCTGATGAAACACCATTCGCCAGTTCTGACCCTCGCGACGCCGCTCATCCTATTCTGAATTTAAACTAATGTTCGCGTTGACGGATGCAATGTGTTAAGAAAATTCCTACAATGCTTCTGATGATTATCTGACCATTTTCACGGAGCGACAGATGGCTGGTCATTTTGTACGCTGGACGGGCGACCCCGGCTTCCCGGCGAAAGATATGTGTATTCCCCAGGCGATTACCGACACGGCACAGCAGTTTGCTGACAAACGCCGTGGGCGATTTCTTGCCGCACGAACCCTGCTCGCACAGCTTATGCTGCGGGTTTATGGCATTCAGACACTGCCGCGCCTGATTATCCAGAGCAATGGACGTCCGGTGTTTGCTGACAGCGAACTGCCCGATTTCAGTATCGCCTATGCGGGAAATACGGTGGGCGTCCTGTTGGCCGAAGAAGGAGGACGTGCCGGTCTGGATATGGAGATCGTCCATGCGCGGAGCCGTCAGACGCAGGACCAGTTGATTCAGGGATTCACCTCGGGCGAGATCGCCTGGATTAATGCCCAGCAGGATGCCATGGAAGCGGTGACGCAGATCTGGACGTTACGGCAAAGCATTCTCAAGCTGACGGGAGAGGGCGATCGGGGACTGGATTCGCTGCGGCTGTTGCCGGGAGCGGGTCGGCTGCGATCGTCACTTTATCCTGATATCCAGGTGGTGTGCGATGCGGAGCCTGTGCTGGTCTGGTCGTGCGCGCTGTCGTCTGCGACCCAGCGTCTGCACCTGTGGGAGATGGATAGCGACTTTCAGTGGCGCGCATTACGCGAAATCGAGATGGGTAAGCCCAATATCGGGCCTCTTGCCCTGCGGCTGACCAGCCTGCCCAGCGAGCGCAGCCTGCATCCTGAAATGTAAAAAGCCGCAACCCGAAGGTTGCGGCCCTGAATGTGCTTAGTGCCCGTCCACAAAAACAATCTTCAGAACAAACAGCAGCGCAACAATCACTACGCAGGGGCTGATTTCACGCCAGCGTCCGGTGCCGAGCTTCATTACGCAGTAAGCGATAAACCCCAGCGCAATGCCTTCGGTGATGGAAAAGCTGAAGGGCATCATGGCAGCGGTCACAAAGGCCGGAACGGCCTCGGTCAGATCATCCCAGCGCACGCGCGACAGGCTGGCGGTCATTAACACGCCTACGTAAATCAGCGCGCCCGCCGCAGCGTAGGATGGCACCATTGCGGCCAGCGGTGACAGGAAGGTTACCAGCAGAAACAGCAGGCCGGTCACCACGGCCATCAGCCCGGTACGACCCCCAATCGCCACGCCCGACGTGCTCTCGATATAGGCGGTCACGGATGAGGTGCCCGCCAGCGCGCCACTCACCGAACTAATGCTGTCGACATAAAGCGCCTGCTGCATGCGCGGGAAGGTGCCGGTTTCATCGGTCAGTCCCGCTTTATCGGTAACGCCGATCAGTGTGCCGGAGGAGTCGAACAGATTGACCAGCATAAAGGAGAAGATCACCCCCGCCATGCCAATGTTGAATGCGCCTTTAATATCGACCTGACCGACTACAGACGTTATCGATGGGGGTGCTGAAAACAGGCCGACAAACTTCACGTCGCCCAGCATCCAGCCGATGCCGGTGGTGATCACCATTGAGATCAACACCGCTGCGTGGATATTGCGTGATGCCAGAATGGCGATAATAAAGAAGCCGAGTGCGCCCAGCAGGACGCTGTGCGAGGTCAGATTCCCTACCGCCACCAGGGTATCGGGATTTGGTACGATAATGCCGGCATTTTTCAGCCCCATCATCGCGATAAACAGGCCGATACCGGCGGTGATGCCAACGCGCAGGCTCAGCGGGATATTGGCAATCATCCAGTAGCGCACCCGCAGCAGCGTCAGGATCAGCAGGCCAACCGCGCCCCAGAAAATCGCGCCCATACCGACCTGCCACGAATAGCCCATCGCCCCGACCACTACAAAGGCGAAGAAGGCATTCAGCCCCATTGCGGGTGCCAGCGCCACCGGCAGATTAGCAAACAGTCCCATCAGAATGCTGCCGAAGGCGGCGATCAGACAGGTGGTCACAAACACCGCCTGGGTATCCATGCCGGCGACGCCGAGGATCTGCGGATTGACGAAGACGATATAGACCATCGTCAGAAAAGTGGTGATACCCGCGATCACTTCGGTGCGCACCGTGGTGCCATGTTCCTGCAGCCTGAAGATGCGCTGCAAAACGCCTTGCTTGCTCATGCCATCCATCCAGAAGAAAAAATCATCGGCGCGTATCCTGGCGATTTTACCGGGGCAATACAATGATTTTTCGCAACCGATTGCCAGTCTCGCAATCTGCGCTGAGTGCGGTAGAGTGTGGAATACACCCCGAATCGAAGGATAGAGTCTGATGTCAGTAGAATGCGTCTTTTTTGATTGCGATGGCACGCTGGTCGACAGTGAGTTGCTCTGTACCCAGGCCTACGTTAACACCTTTGCCCGTTACGGCCTGGCGCTGTCGCTGCAGCAGATGTTTGAAAAGTATAAAGGCGTCAAACTCTACGACATCATTCGTGACGTGGGCGATGCGCATCAGGTAACGCTGCCGATGGAAGAGGTGGAAACAGCTTATCGCGCGGAAGTGGCAAGACTGTTTGATCTGCAACTGCAGCCCATCCCAGGCGCGAAAGCGCTGGTTGAGCAGATAAAAGTGCCGATGTGCGTAGTCTCAAACGGAACCGTAAAAAAGATGCAGCACTCGCTGGGCTTAACCGGCATGCTGCCGCTTTTCGAGGAGCACCTCTACAGCGGCTATGACATTCTGCACTGGAAGCCCGATCCGGAACTGATGTACCACGCTGCAGAACAGATGCAGGTGCCGATTGAGCGCTGCATTCTGGTGGATGACTCCGAAGCGGGCGCCCGCGCCGGTATCGCCGCTGGCATTCCTGTCTACTACTACTGCGCTGACCCACACAACCCTGAACTGGACCACCCGCTGGTGACCCGCTTCGACGATATGGCGCAACTGCCTGCGTTGTGGCGCGCCCGTGGCTGGGATCTGGCGTAGCGCTGGCCAGAATATGACTCGTACCGTCTGGTTTTTAACCCTGCCTGGCGTGATGGCGCTGGATCTGACCGGCCCGGCTGAGACGCTGCAGCTGGCGGGCGATCGCTTTTCGCTGCGCTATATTGGTCCGCAGCCGGAGGTGGTCTGCTCCACCGGCATGACCATTGGCGGCATTGAACCCTTACCGGAACAGTTGCCAGCAGGGAGCCTTCTGGTGGTGCCGGGCGTCTATGATTCGCAAATCTGTTATGCCACACCTCAGGCCGCAGAAGCACGCGACTGGCTGAGGCGCCAGAACGGCGCGCTGTGCGCGCAGACCTTTATGCTGGTCTGCGTCTGTTCGGGTGCGCTGCTGGCGGCGCAGGCGGGCATGCTCGATGACGTACTCTGCACCACTCATCATGATGTGATTGCCCGGCTGAAAGCGGCGGCTCCACGTGCACGTGTGCAGGAGAATCGGGTGTTTGTCGGGCATGAGAATATCTGGACCAGCGCGGGCATCACGGCCGGGATCGACCTGGCACTGCATCTGATCGCTCAGCTCTGTGATACCCCCACCGCGCTGGCGGTGGCGCGGGAAATGGTGGTCTGGTTTCGCCGCGCTGGTGACGACCCACAGCTTTCACCCTGGCTGCGTTATCGCAACCACATGCATCCGGCCATTCACCGCGCGCAGGATCTGATGATTGCCCATCCAGAGCATGGCTGGACGCTGACCGAACTGGCCGGACGCACCCACGTCAGCAGCCGCCATCTGGCGCGTCTGTTTCGTCAGCATCTGGGGATCAGCGTGCGGGAATACCATGAGCAGCTGCGGGTTGGCGTGGCGCGCCAGCGTCAGCAGCAGGGTGAGTCTGCCGAAAAAGCGGCGCTGGCGGCGGGGTTTTCATCGGCGCGCCAGCTACGACGCGCCCGCCAGCGTGAAGCCGATCAGCTGACGAAATGACGGGTATCGACGCGTTTCAGTGCCATTCCCAGCAGCAGGCTGCCGCCCAGCGTCAGCCCAAACACCCAGGGCAGGTCGAGCCAGGGACGCGACATATCATCGTAGTGATGCGTGCGCAGATAGTGAATGAAGAGCGCGTGAAAGCCGTAGATTGGCAGTGAATAACGGGCAATCAGCGTTAAACCGGGAAGAGTGCGCTGGTTCAGGCTGTTTTTAAACACGATCAGCAGGCTGATGGCGGCGATAAACACCAGCGGTCCGCAGTAAAGATACCAGGTATCGTTAAACGCGCCGTTGACGATCAGCGCCTTTTTCGTCCCCAGCGTAATACCAATCACACAGGCGATAAACAGTCCGGTAGCCAGCGGCGTCAGGCCGCGCCGGGTCGTATCCATGGTGCCAATCGCCCGTCCCAGTAGTGCATAGAGCAGGTAGTAAATGCTGTCACCGCTGACATAGAGGTTAACCGGCAGGAAATGAAACGGGCCCAGCGACTGACTGACCGTATTGGGGTTGGCCAGCACCGCCAGCACCAGCACCAGTAGCGCCACATAACGCGCCTGCACATTTTTTACCTGAATCAGCGGCGACATCAGATAGATGCCAATTAGCGCAAAGAAGAACCACAGGTGATAGAACACCGGCTTCTGCAGCATCTTCAGGATCGACCGTCCTTCGCTGATCGGCGTCAGCCAGGTGATATAGGCCAGCGAAACCGCGCTGTAGAACAGCAGACAGAGCACCAGCCTGACCATGTGGCGCGGCTGGGCGCTGCGTTCGCCGAAAAACAGATAGCCGGAGATCATAAAGAACAGCGGAACGCAGACGCGTGATGCCGAGTTCAGCAGATTTGCCACATCCCAGGTGGTGCCCGTCACCGCCATCGGCCCGGTGATATACCAGGTGGTGGTGTGAATCACGATCACCATCAGGCAGGCGACCGCGCGTAAATTGTCTATCCAGTAAATCTTCTGCGGCATGGCGTCCTCTTGCGCATCGCTCCGTGCGCCAAAGGGTAGTCAAATGCGACCAGAGCAACAACTGCTGCCAACAGGATTCAGAGGCATCTGTATGCCAGCGCCCTGAATCACTGCGAAAACGTGCCGGTTGCGCCTGGGATTTACGGCTGCACATCGCGCGGTCAAAGGGTATACTGTCGGCCTCTTTTTTAATCTAACCGAAGCGCGTGCACACTCAACATGCAAAAGTTTGATACCAAAACCTTTCAGGGGCTGATCCTGACCTTGCAGGATTACTGGGCGCGTCAGGGCTGCACCATTGTCCAACCGCTGGACATGGAAGTGGGCGCTGGCACTTCACACCCGATGACCTGCCTGCGCGCACTCGGCCCGGAGCCGATCGCCGCCGCCTACGTGCAGCCATCACGCCGTCCAACCGATGGTCGCTACGGTGAAAACCCGAACCGTCTGCAGCACTATTACCAGTTCCAGGTGATCATCAAACCGTCACCGGACAACATTCAGGAGCTCTATCTCGGCTCGCTGAAAGAGCTGGGTATGGATCCGACGGTGCATGACATTCGCTTCGTGGAAGATAACTGGGAAAACCCGACGCTGGGTGCCTGGGGACTCGGCTGGGAAGTGTGGCTCAACGGCATGGAAGTGACGCAGTTCACCTACTTCCAGCAGGTTGGCGGCCTGGAGTGTAAGCCGGTGACCGGCGAGATTACCTACGGCCTGGAGCGTCTGGCGATGTATATCCAGGGCGTCGACAGCGTTTACGATCTGGTCTGGAGCGACGGCCCGCTGGGCAAAACCACCTACGGCGATGTGTTCCATCAGAACGAAGTGGAGCAATCCACCTATAACTTCGAATACGCCGACGTCGATTTCCTCTTTACCTGCTTCGAGCAGTACGAGAAAGAGGCGCAGCATCTGCTGGCGCTGGAAAAACCGCTACCACTGCCCGCCTATGAACGCATTCTGAAAGCGGCACACAGCTTCAACCTGCTGGATGCCCGCAAAGCGATCTCGGTAACAGAGCGTCAGCGCTATATTCTGCGCATTCGTACCCTGACCAAAGCCGTGGCTGAAGCTTACTACGCCTCTCGCGAGGCAATGGGCTTCCCGATGTGCAATAACAAAAAGTAAGAGGCAGCCATGACTGAACAAACCTTCCTGGTGGAGATCGGCACCGAAGAGCTGCCACCAAAAGCCCTGCGCAGCCTGGCAGAAGCCTTTGCCGCGCAGGTCACCGCTGAACTGGATGCCGCCAACCTGAGCCACGGCGAGGTCAGCTGGTTTGCTGCACCGCGTCGTCTGGCACTGAAAGTGGCAAACCTGAGCGCCTCACAACCCGATCGGGAAGTGGAGAAGCGCGGTCCAGCTGTTTCCGCAGCGTTTGATGCTGATGGCAACGCCACCAAAGCCGCCGAAGGCTGGGCGCGTGGTAACGGCATTACTGTCGATCAGGCTGAACGCCTTGCCACCGATAAAGGCGAATGGCTGGTTTACCGCGCTCAGGTCAAAGGCGAAGCCGCTCAGGCGCTGCTCCCTGCGATGATTGCGACCGCACTCAGCAAGCTGCCAGTGCCAAAACTGATGCGCTGGGGCGACAGCGATGTGCAATTCGTTCGTCCGGTTCACACTGTGACGATGCTGCTGGGCGATGAACTGATCCCTGGCACCATTCTGGGCATTAAGTCAGACCGGGTTATTCGTGGTCACCGCTTTATGGGTGAAAGCGAAATCACGCTCGACAACGCCGATCAGTACCCTGATGTGCTGGAAAAACGCGGCCAGGTCATTGCAGACTATCAGGTTCGCAAAGCGATGATTAAAGCCGATGCAGAAGCAGCCGCACGTCGCTTAGGCGGCAACGCCGATATCAGCGACAGCCTGCTGGAAGAGGTGACCTCGCTGGTGGAGTGGCCGGTGGTCCTGACCGCGACCTTTGAAGAGAAATTCCTCAAGGTGCCTGCGGAAGCGCTGGTCTACACCATGAAAGGCGATCAGAAATATTTCCCGGTGTATGACAATGACGGCAATCTGATGCCGAACTTCATTTTCGTCACCAACATCGAGTCCAGCGAACCACGCCAGATCATCTCCGGCAACGAAAAAGTGGTACGTCCACGCCTGGCCGATGCGGAGTTCTTCTTTAACACCGACCGCAAAAAGCGTCTGGAAGATCATCTGCCGCGTCTGGAAACCGTCCTGTTCCAGAAAGAGCTGGGCACACTGCGCGATAAAACCGACCGCATTCAGGCTCTGGCGGGCTGGATTGCCGGTGAAATTGGCGCCGATGTGAATCACGCCACCCGCGCAGGCCTGCTGTCGAAGTGTGACCTGATGACCAACATGGTCTTTGAGTTCACCGACACGCAGGGCGTGATGGGCATGCACTATGCGCGTCACGACGGCGAAGCAGAAGATGTGGCGGTCGCGCTGAACGAGCAGTACCAGCCGCGCTTTGCCGGTGATGATCTGCCGTCAAGCCCGGTTGCCTGTGCGCTGGCGATTGCTGACAAAATGGATACGCTGGCCGGTATTTTTGGCATCGGTCAGCATCCAAAAGGCGACAAGGATCCGTTCGCACTGCGTCGTGCGGCGCTGGGCGTGCTGCGTATCATCGTTGAGAAGAATCTGCCGCTCGATCTGCAAACGCTGACTGACGAAGCGGTGCGTCTGTATGGCAGCAAGCTGAGCAACACCCGCGTGGTCGATGATGTGATCGACTTTATGCTGGGTCGCTTCCGCACCTGGTATCAGGAAGAGGGTCACAGCATCGACACGCTGCAGGCCGTTCTGGCGCGTCGTCCGACCCGTCCGGCTGACTTTGATGCACGCATGAAAGCGGTGTCGCACTTCCGTACGCTGGAAGCAGCCTCAGCACTGGCGGCGGCGAACAAGCGCGTCTCTAACATTCTGGCGAAATCGACCGAAACGCTGAATGAGAGCGTGCAGGCGTCGCTGCTGAAAGAGAACGAAGAGATCCAGCTGGCGACCTTTGTCACCGCGCTGAGCAGCAAGCTGCAGCCTTACTTCGCGGAAGGTCGTTATCAGGATGCGCTGGTCGAACTGGCTCAGCTGCGTACTGCGGTAGATAACTTCTTCGATAAAGTGATGGTTAACGCCGAAGATCAGGCGGTGCGGGTCAATCGCCTGACGCTGCTGTCAAAACTGCGTGAGCTGTTCCTGCAGGTCGCGGATATCTCGCTGCTGCAGTAATGTGATTAGCGGTGCGGAAAAGGGACGAGCAATCGTCCCTTTTTTTTATGGAATGTTTTGGGCCGGGATAGCCTGAGTATACGTATGCTTTTTCGTAAATCCGGGGGTTAAGCGTGACGACCTGAGCGAAGAGCAGCGGCAGACGATCAGCGCTCTGGGGACGCTGGCGGCGGGACTTGCGGGTGGAGTCGTGGGTGACAGTACGGCGGATGTTGTGGCGGGTGCTCAGGCGGGGGAAAATGCGATTGAGAATAACTCGCTCAATGATGGCTGGAACAGCATGTTGTCATCAGGAACAAATGATTACGGACTGACCGTAGGCTCGTGGAATCAGTATGGCAAGGACAATAATCTGACACCAGAAAAAATTCAGGAAGGGATGAATCATATTGCTATTGGTGAAGGGCCTTCCTGGGGGACTGAATATAAGGTTAAACCTAATGGAAAAGTTGAAGTTTCAGGTGGCGTGGGACTTGCTTTGAAAAGAGGATCTGAGATTAATAATGATTACTTCTCTATTTCTACAGGATACACTAAAGAATTTGGTATTAAGGCTGGAGCTTCAATCGGTATTGACTTTGGTCCATATTTCCCGGGATTGTTTGGAGACTTAAATCGTGATTATTCAACTAGCGTCGGTTTTGGTCCCGGTTCTGTAGGAAATGTCTGGCGGGAAAGATGGCATTGGTATTTCGTTTTCTCTGGACTGGGAATTGGTTTTACAGGTTCTGCTATTGATTCCTATGATAAAAAAATAGATATGAACGGTGACTCCACTAAGGAAATATACCGCTATGATTTCGAATGATATTATTTTCAATGTTTCATCCTTTATGTTGTTATGTTTTTTATTGTTATGGGGTGGTTGTTTTTTTATTTTTGTTTATAAAAATCTTGGTGGCGCTAAGGTAGGTAAGGACTCCATGCTTTATTTCAATTATATGTTTTTTAAACGGGATGCTTTATCAAACTGTGCATTGGTTTTTCTTGTTCTTGGATATATGTCTGCAGCGATAGCGGAGTATCGAAGGGGGGCGGATGAATTATTGTTAATGTCTAATTTTTCCGGAGGACTTGCATTTTTTCTTTTTGCATTGTACGGGAAGTATCTCCACCAAGGATTTACTGATGATAAAAGCCCCTTTTATTTCATAAAGGTTTTTTTGACAAAAACAGATCTATCCTTTGGCTCGATTTTTCTCTGGCTATCAAGACTGGCTTATACAGCATGGTTAATTGTAGTTCTTTGCAATTAAAAAGTAATCTTGCATTACACTATATTGCTGCCGGAAAAAGGTCGCAGAGCAGTTGCTGGAAATCGGGGTAAAAGCAGGGCCTGCCGGACTGGCCATTAAAGATGTAGCTGATAAAATGCCCTCCAATGACTGGAGCGTCTTGTCACCCTGTAGATAATGGATAACGATGAGATTATTGGGAAGTATCTGAGTTCGTTGCAGGATTAGTATGCCCATTTAAATACTGGTGGTGCTCAACTTGCAGGCACAGAAAACATTGGCAAACTGGTAAATCCAGTTCAGGATGAAAATAAAGGGACGTCGTTAGTTACGCCAGCTAGATCTGGTGAGCAAGTAGCAAGCCATACGGAGAATATTGAAGGCGCGCTGAATACAGATGGAAGTATTACGGAAACACCGATTGCGGAGCAGAATACGGCTGATCTGGCTTATTTATTTGAAGACAGTAAATATGTTCCTGGCCCTAAAGATGCTATAGGCGGCTGGAGAACACCAATGGATTTAAGTGATTCTAAAGCTCAATATTTCTTTAATAAATCAATTCAATTAGGTGAGCAGCGTTAAGTTGGAATGATTTTTTTGCATCTTTCTTTAAATCTGGATAGGTCGGTGGCCTTATCCTGGGTATCAGAATCTGTATAAAAATGTGGTTAAAGAAAAGAAAAAAGCAGAAATTCCCACCTGAATAAACACTCAATCCCGGCCTTTAAATGCCGGGATTTTTTTACCTGCCGATCACTCCTTAGCCAGCCGGATAATCAGTTGGCCCTGTTCGGCGATAATGCTGACTGGCTGGCCTTTGACGAATCCCCACTGCTCCAGCCATCGTCCTTTGATGGTCAGTTGAGGTAATGGATTCGGTCTGCCGCCGTTGGGGCGGTAACCGACGACGCTTTTACGTGCTTGGGGTACAGCGGGTTCTGACGTAGAATCTCTTCCAGCCATAATTAACTCCGATTCAGTTAGTTGTGGTCAGCGGGCTGTTGGTGTTCCACCACCTTCAGTCCGCGCTAAAAATCTCTCGTTACGTTCTTCCTTTACTGTTTTCTTCTGTTCACATATATATCGTCTGCTTCGTAAGTCTGCTGAACGCTAAGTAATAGATTGCGAGGCGTCTCTGGCAAACGAATTGTTTTTCACTTTGCCATTTCGTTTACATCTTCTTCTCAATATTCTTTTCAGCAACTGCAATCAGCCGCTTATTCATAATAGCGTGGTGATTTTCGGCATCACTATTGTCGGCATCACTATAAGAGTGGAATGGGGATGACAGAGAAAGGGATGACAGGCATGATGACAACACAAATGACACCACACGAGAGTCCGGCCATGAGCACTATCCACTTCAGAATCGATGACGACGTTAAACGACTCGCCATGCGGGCAGCCGAGCGCCAGAAGAAGACGCTGACTGAGGTTATGCGTCAGCGAGCGGAAGAGCTGGCTGCTGAAGAGCGGCAATATCAGGAGGGTAAACATGATGCATGGCTGGAAGAGCAAATAACGGCGGCGTTCAGTCGTTATGATGCCGGTGAAAGTGAGTTCATCAGTAACGATGAAATGAATGCCCGCATGGAAGAGCTGAAAGCGCAGGCCGCGCGGGGAACATTGTGATATCAGCCGTTCAATGGGAAAAACAGGCGCAGGCGGACAGGGAGACGATATTTCGTTATCTGTATCGTGAGGCTGGCGTACGGGTAGCCAGTGCAACAGACGTTAAGTTTATCCGTATGGCCAGTCTGCTTAGCGAAAACCCCCTGGCGGGCACGAAAGTCAGCACAGAAAAACAGCGTAAGCTGGCAGTCCCACGCTTTCCCTTTATCATTCTCTATGTGGCTGAAACAGATGGGGTTCGTATTCTGCGTATACTGCATACATCCCGAAAAATAACAGGCCGCTATCAAAGATAGTCAGCCAGTTACTTGTGTCTCAGAAAGTCAGATATAAGGACGTCCTCAGAAAGAACGGCGCGCTTCAGAGCTGGATTAGACAATTAGCCCCAAAACCGCATCTTTGAATCCAGCCACCTGCCAGCTACAGCACACATCACGCCGCAGGCGGCGTTGTCCGCGCAAAGCTCTCGCGCTGAAACAGCGTTTCCGCCAGCTTCACCAGCGCCGGTCGTTCGACACACCAGTTTGGCACCACGCGGCGGAAATTGAGATAGCCGATCATGCAGCCGGTGGCGATATCCGCCAGACTGAGCTGGCCGTTGTTCAGCCATTTTCCTTCAGCGGCCACGGCTTCCAGCATGTCGAGGCTGCGCTTAATCTTTTCACGATTACGCAGCAGGACCTCTTCGGACTGCAAATTACCCGGACGCATCTGCTCGCGAACAATCACCAGCGCAGCATCGCTGACGCCATCTGCCAGCTTCTCCAGCTGACGGATGTTGAGCGACTTAAGCGGATCGGCAGGCAGCAGGGCCGGCTCCTCACCGCGCAGTTCCAGAAATTCCGCGATGATGCTGGAGTCGAACCAGATTTGCTTATCGTCAGCGACCAGCGCCGGAACTTTGCCCAGCGGATTGTAGTGCGGCACGTGACTGTCATCGCTGTAAGGCGATGCATTAACGAATTCAAACGTGATGCCTTTTTCCAACAGGATAATCGAAATCTTACGCACAAACGGGCTGGTATAGCTGCCAATCAGTTTCATCAGGTTCTCCGGATTCAGTGACTATTCGCCAGGAAACATAAAAGGATTGAGACTGCTGCGCGCGAAGCCTTCCTGCTCCATTTTTGCATCCAGTATCAGCGACGCCAGGTCATCGGCCACCGGTTCAATGGCCGGATCGTTCTCCTGATAGAGCATCTTCAGATAGGTGCCGCAGTCGCCACAGCTTTCCGCCTTCACGGCTGCTTTCTCGCTGCTGAGCGACCAGTAGTGCAGGTCACGGGACTGTTCGCACTGGGTACATTTGCTGCCCACGACATGCCATTCACTTTCGCACAGATTGCAGTGCAGATAACGCGCGCTTTCATGACTGCCCATATGAACGATGCTGGCGACCGGCATACTGGCGCAGACCGGACAGAACTGACGCTGATTCCCCATTTCAGCGTGTGCCTTACCGGGTATCAGGGCTGCCATCTGCGCCCAGTAGAGCGAGAGTGCTGCCCAGATAAAGGGCGCTTTATCGTTGCTCACCTGTGCATACTCGCCGGTAAACAGCGCACCGGCCAGTGTCTCCAGCTCTGTGGCTGAGGCCTTCTCCAGATTCTCCAGCACCGCCAGCGCCTGACCGCTCATCTCCGGCTTCAGCTCAGCAATCAGCGAGTGCAGCAGCCGTTGCCAGTGTGGATCGCGCGGCAGAGTATGGATGTTCAGCGGTGGCTTGCCCTCGCTGGCGCTCTGCGTCAGTCGGGCATGCAGATCGAGATGCAGAGGATGGTCATACAGCACAATTTCCTGCGCTTCAGCGATCACCGCCGCAAAGCGCAGATAATCGCCGAGTGGATTTTTCGCCGCAAGATCGCGCAGTCGCGCGGCACGACGGCTGTATAAATTTTTCAACCGTGGAAAAAGTAACGGCGGAATCATCTCCTCCGTTGTTTTTTCGCCTTTCTCCAGCGGATCCTGCGGGATTATACGAATACTCATCAGGGGCGTTTTTCCTGTTTTATTGGCGAATTACGCCGCTCACGATATCCACAAGGATAATGCTGTCTGGCTCATTAAGAGCATATTCAGCTTTCTACCCTCGCGGCCAGTGTGCCTCTGACCCATAATGCGGCATAAGCGGGCACCATAATCACGATGATCAGCGTCACTGCCGAAACAGAATGCACAATCAGTGCCAGCCGACTCAGCGGAATGACAAAGGCATCTGAAAAGTACGGTCCCCGGATCACAATGCCGCTGGCAGGCGGCAGTACTAAGCTGATGATAGCAGTCCAGAACAGACTCTTCTGACCAAAGTTCTTTTTACGGGTGTCTCCTGCCTCTTTATTCACTGTAATCTGATGAATCTCTCTGGCCCGTTAAAGGGTAAGGCGACGGATTGGCATGTGTTTCGGGTTCCCCAAAACATCCGCATTAACACCCCAGTGATTTGCAGATTTCCCCGGCGTTAACACATGAAAAAGACCTTTTCTCATGGGGCCGCCAGCAGGCAGGGCGACAGTTATTTTCACTGAAGAAACCGCATCAATTGCCTCGCTGTTTATTTGCGCTCTCGGGGGCTAAAAGGCAGAATCAGAGCGCGTCTATGCTCTGCATTACCGGGCACCGAATGAGATCATCTCTTAACAACAGGTTATATTTTTGAAAGCTATCCAGCCTGATTCAGGCGAAGATTTAACAATTCAAACCGGCGTTAGCAGGACGCAGGTGTGGCAGCGCGCCAGTCTGACCGATGCACAGGATGACTGGCTGGCAGACGAAGTTCCGGTGGCGCTGGTCTATAACGGTATATCACACGTGGTGATGATGACCACGCCCAAAGACCTGGAGGCTTTTGCGCTGGGCTTTTCGCTATCAGAGGGCATTATCGACGCACCTGGCGACATTTTCGGCATGGATATTGTGCCGGGCTGTCACGGTATTGAGGTGCAGATTGAGCTGTCCAGCCGCCGCTTTATGGCGCTGAAAGAACAGCGTCGCGCGCTGGCAGGCCGGACCGGCTGCGGCGTGTGCG
Organism: Pantoea sp. ANP04; assembly: GCF_041982285.1. Classification (NCBI taxonomy): domain Bacteria; kingdom Pseudomonadati; phylum Pseudomonadota; class Gammaproteobacteria; order Enterobacterales; family Erwiniaceae; genus Pantoea; species Pantoea sp. ANP04. Next base: position 100,626 of record NZ_JAUTYS010000007.1, read on the forward strand.
GTGTTGAACAGCTGGACCAGATTGGCAAGCCGCTCTCTCCGCTGCCGTTTACCCAGACCTTCGCGCTGGACCACCTGGATCGGGCGCTGGGCCAGCTGAAAGATTATCAGCCGGTCGGACAGAAAACGGGCTGCACCCATGCTGCTGCGTGGATCCAGCCTGATGGTCAACTGGCGGGTGGCTGTGAAGATGTGGGGCGCCATGTGGCACTGGATAAGTTGCTGGGTTATCGCAGTCAGGCTGCGTGGGGACCGGGCGCGGTGCTGGTCTCCAGCCGCGCCAGCTATGAAATGGTGCAGAAGTCTGCCATGTGCGGCGTGGAGATCCTGTTTGCGGTCTCGGCGGCGACCCGCCTGGCGGTTGAGGTGGCTGAGCGCTGCAACCTGACGCTGGTTGGATTCAGTAAACCTGGCCGCGCCACAGTCTACAGCCATCCTCAGCGTCTGCGTTAAACCACCATTACCGCTGGCAATGTCTGCTGCAACGCCTCAAGTGCGGCACCGTTGTCGCCGCCACTGTCAGTAATCAGCAGGGAGATCGCCTGCGGCGGCGCGTAAACCGTGCGGCTGACCACGCCGAGTTTGGTGTGATCGGCCAGCAGATAGCAGGCAGCGGATTGCTGCACCATTGCTCTGGCGATAGCCGCTTCGTGCGGGTGAAAACTGCTGCCACCGCACTCTGCGTCAATACCCACGGGCGACAGCAGCGCGACATCGGCTCGGTAGCGGATAATCTCGCCAACGGTGATTTCGCCGCGCGTCTGTTGCGCACCCGCCGACATCGTCCCACCCAGCAAAATAATCTGATTATTCAACGGCTGGTTTTCTTCTCCAGCGCTCAGTGCCAGCGCGGCCTGCAGGCTGTTGGTCACTATCGTCAGGCCGGAAAGGGCGTGTAACTCCTCTGCCAGCAGCGTGGTGGTGCTGCCCGCATCAAGAAACAGCGTCTGTCCGGGCTGCAGCAATTGCGCAGCGGCGCGGGCGATTGCGCGTTTCTCCCGGGTCTGGGTGCTGCGACGTTCCGTGAGCGGCGGTTCAGCCTGGGTTTCAATGGCCACCAGGCCACCGTGGACGCGGCGTGCCAGACCCAGCGCTTCCATCTCAATGATGTCGCGGCGCGCGGTTTCGCGTGATACCCCCAGCTCCCTGATAATGCGCTCGGTACTGACCTGGTTTAGCCGGGTCAGTAAGGCACGGATGCGATGAAGGCGCGTTTCCTGCAGCATAGAGAAATCCTTATAAAGCGCGAAGAGCATGGATGATACGCCAGTGACGCGAAAGATTCTGTCTGGATCAGAGAGCAAGCTTAGCGCGGCGGCTTGACGGCGTCATGTGTATTTTATTGCTTTTGTGTATTTTGTTGCATTTTAGATTCAGGCAGGCATGATACAGGAGTCCGCTCTTCTTCCTTCATCCTTGTAACGGGAGTCAATATGGCCACGCGTTCCACCATTATGGATACCAACAGTTTTCGTGCTGAACATGCCGATGCGCTCGACAGTGACACACGCAAACTGACCGATAAACGCAGCAAAGTGCTTGGCGAATCCTATCGCCTGTTCTATCGAAAACCGGTTCATCTGGTGCGGGGTGAAGGGCAATATCTGTGGGACGCAGCGGGCGATAAATATCTCGACGTTTACAACAACGTGGCGAGCATTGGTCATTGCCATCCGGCCGTGATTGAGGCGGTGACGCAGCAGATGAAAATGCTGAACACCCACACGCGTTACCTGCATGAAAAGATTCTGGATTACAGTGAAGCGCTGCTGGCAACGACACCTGCGGCGATCGATCGCGCGATGTACATGTGCACCGGATCGGAAGCCAACGATCTGGCGATTCGCGTGGCGCGCGCGTTCAGCGGCGGTACCGGAATTATCGTCAGTAAAGAGGCCTATCACGGCACCAGTGAGCTGACCTCCGGCGCGTCTCCGGCACTGGGCAGTGGACAGCCACTGGCACCGACCACGCGGCTGGTGATGCCGCCAGATGCCTACCGTGTGGATGCGCCCGACCTGGGTGACTGGTTCGCAGACCAGATTCAGCAGCAGATTGATGACATGGCGGCGCACGGCATTAAATTTGCCGGTTTCCTGGCGGACTCGATTTTCTCCTCGGACGGCGTTCTGCCCAATCCACGCGGCTTCCTGAAAAAAGCGATTGAGGTGGTGCATGCCAACGGCGGCATTTTTATTGCCGACGAAGTTCAGCCTGGCTTTGGCCGAACTGGCGACGCGTTCTGGGGCTTTGGTCGCCACGATGTGGTGCCTGATGTGATTACCACTGGCAAGCCGATGGGCAATGGCATTCCGGTTTCCGGACTGCTGGCAAAAAGTGATGTGCTGGCAGCCTTCAGCGATTCGATTCCCTACTTCAATACCTTTGGGGGGAATCCGGTCGCGATGGCGGCGGCGCAGGCGGTGCTGAACGTGATTACCGAAGAGGGATTACAGGAACACAGCCGCGTGGTCGGCGCGAAGCTTCTGGCTGAGCTGCGAACCCTGATGGATCGCTATGAGTGTGTGGGGGATGTGCGCGGTGCCGGACTGTTTATCGGCTTTGAACTGGTCACCGATCGTCACAGCAAAACGCCGGACAAAACGCTGGCGCTGGATTTGATTGAGAAGCTTCGTGAACATCGTGTGCTCACCTCGGTCGCCGGTCCGTATGGGAATGTGCTGAAACTGCGTCCACCACTGGCTTTCCAGGAGAGCGATATCGACTGGCTGGTTGGCGCACTCGACAGCGCCCTGCGCGAGCTGGGTCAGTAACGCGCAGAGCAGGGCCGACGCGGCGTTCAGGCGGGAGGCGTGCTGGCTGATAGCCTGGCATCAGCGTGCTGCTCTCCCTGCCTGGCACGTCTGAAAAGGCAGAGCCAGCATCAGCACACTGTAAAAACAACGGGTTGCTAATGCCGGCTTTCGCAAATCCTTATGGTTAATAGGGCATTGATTACCCTTTTACGCTACATGAATTTAACTATAATGATTCGACTGCTTACGCGGCACGTCCCGAATTCGTCGTGCTGCTCAAACTAAATGGAGAGGAAGAACATGAGTTATTCACTGCCATCCCTGCCTTACGCATACGACGCACTGGAACCGCATTTCGACAAGCAGACGATGGAGATCCATCACACCAAACACCACCAGACCTATGTGAACAACGCTAACGCCGCGCTGGAAGGTACTGAATTTGCTAATCTGCCGGTAGAAGAGCTGATCACCAAACTGGATCAGCTGCCAGCAGACAAAAAAGGCCCACTGCGTAACAACGCAGGCGGTCACGCTAACCACAGCCTGTTCTGGAAAGGCCTGAAAACCGGTACCACGCTGCAGGGTGACCTGAAAGCGGCTATCGAGAAAGATTTCGGTAGCGTGGAAAAATTCCAGGAAGAGTTCGAGAAAGCCGCTGCGACCCGTTTCGGTTCTGGCTGGGCATGGCTGGTTAAGAAAGGCGACAAACTGGCTGTGGTTTCTACCGCAAACCAGGATAACCCGCTGATGGGTGAAGCGGTTGCCGGCGTTTCTGGCTTCCCGATCATCGGTCTGGATGTGTGGGAACACGCTTACTATCTGAAGTATCAGAACAAGCGTCCTGACTACATCAAAGCGTTCTGGAACGTGGTTAACTGGGACGAAGCGGCAGCCCGCTTCGCTGCTGCTCAGTAAGTTAACAAAGCGTAAACGCAATGAAGATAAACCGGTGAAATTTATTTCGCCGGTTTTTTTTATCTCTATTTTGTGTATTCCAGATTCGGACCCGAAGTCATCAGATATGAGTTTTAATGTTATTCCGCATTAACCTGCCGTTGATATTGACTATGTTATTTTCAGTGACATTCTTGTTTAACTCATTGTGTGTCGCTGACTATGTCAATTATAACTACTCAGGAAAATACGACCGAATCCTCTGCTTCTCTTTTTTTTCAGTTAATTAGCGGGAAATATGTTCCGGATAAACTCTGGAAAAGTAAACGTTTCCGCCTGAAATTTGTGTTAAGAACCTTAATATCGCCACTGACGACGCTGCATTATCTGCACGCGTTGTCGCATTTACCGCAACTCCCGCTGCTGATGAGCACGCAGGGATTGTTGCCCGCTAAGCTGCACCGGCCCTATCTGCGTTCAGGACTGAGCATTGCAGCACGTGCGCAGGCGATACTTGATCATTACAGCCTGATGAATAATCTGGAAAATCCTATGCTGCGCCAGCTGTTGCAAAGCGCTACGGATAATCCACTGGCCACACTGACCGGTAAAAATGGCGAAAACTTTATCCTCTCGTGCAGCTCTGGTTATTTCGACCGGGAAGGGGAAGTGACACTGGTATTGCGTTATAACGACGAAATTATTGCGTCGCTCTCATTTTCTATTCTCAACGAAAATAGCCAGCGCACCCTGTTAATTGGTGGACTACAGGGGCCGCGGAAACATATCAATAATGAGATGATCCGCGAGGCGACCAAAGCGGCTCACGGTCTCTTTCCAAAGCGTCTGTTAATGGAAGCGGTATTTATTGTTGCGAAGCAGTGCGGTGTGGAAAATATTCTGGCGGTAGGTGATGAGACACATGTCTTCCGCAGTCTGCGTTATCGCCATAGCAAAGGGGATAAGTTCTTTGCCAGCTACAGTGAATTCTGGCTGTCGCTGAGCGGTGAAGCGCGCAAAGATGGGATGTTTACTCTGCCGCTGAGCCTGCCGCGCAAGACACTGGAGGAGATCGCCAGTAAGAAGCGGGCAGAGTATCGCCGTCGCTATGAACTGCTGGATGCGCTGGCGGAGCAGGTGTACGCCGCCGCTGGCGAACGCAAAGCCGATGTCGATCAGGCAGCTGCCTGATCGACTCCGTCAGAATGCGGTTTTAGCGAAGCCGGTCATCGCTGTCAGACCCATCTCACGTCCCAGCGCGGTCATTGGATGCACCACCACCAGGCCGCGCACGCTTTTTTTCAGCGCGCCCAGATTTGCCTGCTCTTTCTTGGTAATTTCGCGGCTGAAGCCCATTTTCTGCAGCTTCTGCGCTTCGGCACTGAGTTTTTCAACCCGCTGACCGCGCAGGCGCTCAATCTCAATGACCAGCGCTTCTTTCTCTTTCAGCAACGCGCCCAGTTTCTCGACATCACCCGATTCAAGTAGCTGCGGTTCTTTGCGGTTCAATGCGTCCAGCTTATCGCTGAGAAGTTTGATTTCGTTCTTTTCTTGCTCTTTCATGACAACAACTCGTTGAGGAAAACAGGGCAAGGATACACCAAATCTGGCGCATATTCCCGTTCAGGTTAAGACGAAAAAGGCGCCGTGATGGCGCCTGACAGGATCAGCTACCGGACTTTTTAAACGCCTGCTTCATACTGATGCGCGCGATCAGCTCGGTGAGTGACAGGACCATGGTGGAGCGCACCATCTGCAGATAGCGCTGCTGCTGCATACTGCGCAGCTCGGGATCTTCAGTATTAAACACCGGCGCGGGTGGCCAGGCCGTGACACAGTGCAGTTCCCCAAACGGGCCGAGAATCTCGTCGTCAGTAAAACGATAATCGCCGTGGTCGTGATTCAGCTCTTCGCGCAGCGCCAGCAGCAGTTCACCATCTTCATATTCGTGCCGGCTGATGACGCCAAGTCCGTAAATCAGCTTCAGGCGAACCGAGAGTTCGCCCAAAGGGCCATTACCCAGCAGCAGCGGTTCTACGGCATATTTAACCGCATAGTCATCTTTGCGGAACACCTGCAGCACCAGCAGATTGACGGCTTCAGCCAATAGCTCAACGGCGGCGATCAGAAAGCTTCTCACCGAACGACCGGCGTTCAGGCGCTCAAGCACCCGGTTCTCAAAAGCCTGCTTCTCTTCCATTATTGCCTGCATGGGTTCAATACCGCCGTTGGGCGCAGGCGAACTGCGCCCGGCTTGCGTCACTAACACGTGCGCATTATGCCATAGCGTGCCAGGCGCTCACCACAGAAGCCACCACTTCGCTGTCGGCATCCAGTCCTGAAATCTCAGCCAGCGTAGCCTGCGGGCCTTTTTCTGCCAGCAGCGCGGCCAGTTCCTGTGCCTGCGGGTCCTGATCGCTGTGATAGTGCATGGCAGCAGCAATACCCTGCACCAGGCTGGCGTGCGGTAAACCATACTCCATTGTGCCCAGCGTGGGCTTAATCAGGCGATCGCCCGCGCTGAGTTTACGCAGCGGCTGACGGCCTACGCGCTCAACATCATCTTTCAGATAAGGATTTTCAAAACGACCCAGTATTTTCTGGATATAGGCCGCATGTTTTTCCGCGTCAAAACCGTAACGTTTAATCAGTACCGCGCCACTCTCTTCCATTGCGCCTTTCACTACGGCCCGGATTTTTTCATCAAGGATGGCGTCACGAATGGTCTGGTGACCCGCCAGCTGGCCGAGGTAGGCGGTAATGGCGTGACCGGTGTTCAGGGTGAAGAGTTTACGCTCAACAAAGGCCATCAGATTGTCGGTCAGTTCCATGCCAGGAATGGCTGGCAGGTCACCTTTAAACTGGGTTTGATCGACGATCCATTCGCTAAAGGTTTCAACGGTCACTTCCAGTGGATCGGTGCTGCCTGCTTCAGAAGGGGGCACGATGCGATCGACAGCGGAATCCACAAAGCCGACATGCTCTTCCAGCCAGGCGTGATACTGCGCCGGCAGCGCCTTCAGCACATGCTGTTTTAGCTGGCTGGTGCCGCGCACCATATTCTCACAGGCGATGATATTTAATGGACGGGTGTTACCGTTGTCGCTGCGTTTTGCCAGACCTTTTGCCACACTGGCGGCAATACGCTCCAGAATCTGCGGACCCACGGCGGTGGTAACAAGATCGACGTCAGAGACCAGGGTGATGATCTCATCGCTGGTGCTGTTTACGGCACTGACGCCTTTAACGGTTTCCACTTTGGCCTGTTCGCCAACCACATGAACGGGATACTCATGACGCGCGTTCAGTGCATCCAGCACCGTCTGATTCACATCAGCAAAAACCAGTTCGATACCTGCATCAGCCAGTAATTTGCCGATAAAGCCGCGACCAATGTTTCCTGCTCCGAAATGTAACGCTTTCATAATTTTTGACCCATATCAAATGACGATGGGGCGGGCAAACCCGCCCCAGGAAATCGGGACGGGCATGACCGCCCCAGGGAAAGAATTGCTCTGAATTACGCGACGGCAGGCTTGCCTGACAGCAGATCCAGCACTTCCTGCACGCGGGTGGTGTTCGCCAGCTTCTCAATCACGCTGTCATCATCCAGCGCATTGGTCAGGCTGGTAATCACCTGAATGTGCTCGTTATTACGGGCAGCAATACCAATCACCAGGCGCGCGACGTCGTCTGGCTCTTCGCCAAACAGGACGCCTGCCGGATACTGACAGAACACCACGCCAGTTTTCAGCACGCGATCTTTCGCTTCAACGGTCCCGTGCGGCACCGCAATCGACTCACCGAGGTAGGTCGGCGTCAGTTTTTCACGCGCCAGCATCGCGTCAACATATTCTGGCTCTACATAACCGCCTTTCACCAGCTGTTCACCAGCAAAACGAATCGCCTGTTCTTTGTTGCTGGCGGTCAGGCCGAGGAAGACGTTATCTGCACCCAGTTTAAACAGGTGTGCGTTGCCTTCATCGTAACTGTCAGAGAGCGCAGTGGTGACCGTTTGACGATGCACGTCGCTGCGATTAGCGGCAACCAGACGTTCGGTCAGCGTGCTGTAGAGCGCACTGTCGAGGAAGTTATTCAGCGAGATGTGCTGCGCATGCGGAGCCTGGCGAATAGCACGCTCTGTCAGATCACGATGGGTAATCACCAGATCGACATCGCCTGGCAGGGCATTGATCGCGGTATTCGTCACCGACACATTGCTCAGACCTGCATCCTGCACTTTCTTACGCAGAACACCTGCACCCATGGCGCTTGAGCCCATACCGGCATCACAGGCGACGATAATTTTGCGCACGTGATGCAGCTCGACGCTCATCGCATCGCTGGCGACGGGTGCACCCGCCACGCTCTGGCCTTTCGACTGCGCTTTCATCTCATGCATGCGCTGAGTCGCGGCTTCGATATCGTCATCTTCTTTAACCTTGCTGGTTTTCAGCAGGATAGCGGAAACTACGAAGGAGACGGCGAAAGCGGCAGCAATGGCAGCGATGTTCGCAAAGTAGGCACCCTTTGGTGTCATCGCCAGCACCGCCAGGATTGAACCCGGTGAAGCAGGCGAGACCAGGCCACCGTTCAGCACGGTCAGTGTGAAGACACCCGTCATGCCTCCCAGGATGACCGCCAGCAGCAGGCGAGGCGCCATCAGCACATACGGGAAGTAGATCTCATGGATGCCGCCAAGGAAGTGGATAATTGCCGCACCGCCTGCAGACTGTTTAGCACTACCACGACCAAAGAACATGTAGGCCATCAGCACGCCCATACCCGGACCCGGGTTGGCTTCGATCAGGAAGAAGATCGACTTGCCCGCCTCACTGGCTTGCTGGATACCCAGCGGTGAGAAGATCCCGTGGTTGATGGCGTTGTTCAGGAACAGGATTTTTGCCGGTTCCACGAAGATTGAGGTCAGCGGCAGCAGGTTGTTCTGCACCATCAGATTCACGCCTGCGGCGAGAATGTGTGACAGACCTTCTACCAGCGGACCAATCGCCAGGAACGCCAGCAGTGCCAGAATCATCCCGATAATACCGGCCGAGAAGTTGTTAACCAGCATCTCGAAGCCGCTTTTGATTTTGCCGTCAATCGCCCGGTCAAACGACTTAATTGCCCAGCCGCCCAGTGGACCGGCAATCATTGCACCGAGGAACATCGGCATATCCGCACCGACAATCACACCCATTGTCGTAATTGCACCGACCACACCGCCACGATCGCCGCCCACCAGACGCCCACCGGTAAAACCGATCAGCAGTGGCAGCAGGTAGGTGATCATTGGGCCAACCAGTTTGGCCAGCGTTTCGTTCGGGATCCAGCCAGTTGGAATAAACAGCGCGGTGATGATACCCCAGGCGATGAACGCCCCGATGTTTGGCATCACCATATTACTCAGAAAGCGACCAAAGCTCTGTACTTTGACCTTCACTGATGAGGACATAAACCCACCCCTTATTGAGACGCGCTGCAATAGGAGAGCGCGTTTGTTTTTGTTTAGCCACCCCGACTCGCAGCCGGTGGTATTACTGTATGCACGCGGACTCTATCACGCGAATTTGGCACTGCGTAGCACGTGGGAAAAGTGTGATCTACATCACTGATTAAGGGTGGTGGCAGGGGTGATTAGCGTGACATTGATCACATTTTTATAACGGTTACGTGTTGTTTTGCCTGGTTTTTACGCGTGATAGCTGATTATCTGTGAGTTTGATCACACTAAAAGGGCGGGGGTTTGTTATATAAATGTGACTCAGATCACAAACTATTTTTGGTCGAAAATGCGCCAGATCACACTTTATTCGACAGGCTATCGGATGAGATTAGAAAAGGCGTGGAGACGGGCAGGCGACCTACGCCTGCCCATAAAGCAGATTTACTGCAGGCCACCCTGAACGGCCGCTTGTGCCTGAGGAAGCGCCTGTGCATTCGCGGATAACGTGCTCATTATCGCGTTGTATTGTGAAGCCTGATCCTGCGTCGGGAACTGCACGCCGCCATCATTGAAGCTGACGCGGGTACCCTGAGTTTGCAGGAATTCGCCGGTCTGCACGGCAGCCTGGCTCAGCGCCTGAAGTTTAGGCAGCAGCGGAATCAGCTGATTGGCGGGTACCGTCACCACTTTGTTATAGGCGGTGTCGTAGACTTTTTTCAGATCATCCGTCTGCTTTAGGGCCGCTTTGCTGCTGTCCGCCTGCATTTTTGCGCTCTCAATCTGCTGGGTAACAATGACCAGTGCGCTCGTGGCCTGACGCAGGGAATCACGACGGCTGAGATAATCCTGCGGAACGCGAATGGCAGACAGTTCATCCACCACCGGACGCATCCCCTGTTCAACGGCTTTGTTCGCCTGCTGCGAAAAGCCGTACATGATGGCGTAATCGCTGGCGAAGTTGCCAAAGCTTTGCTTCTGGTTTTCGCTGAGACTAGGGAGATGCTCGCCACTGCGCATCACGGTATTCTGGAGGAAATCAATAAATGCTTTACGCTGCTCGCCTTCTTTGTCACCGCATGCGGTGAGTTGCAGCACGATGAGCGCGCCAGCGAGCATAATGCCGCCGCGTGCCATAAGGCGTGTAAGTCCTGAAGCCATTGGGTCAACTCCTGTCGGTAGTACTGTCTGATGTCCAGGTGGGAATGGCCTAAAGAATAGAACAAACCGCCGTCACGGCACAATGTGAAACCGCCTGTGAAGCAGAGGCTTTCTTAAACGCCGGTGATACAACGGGATCGCCCGCACGTCAGAGCGCGATACGTTTCCTGCCATCATGCGTTAACCTGAACGTCAGTTTAGCGGTATGGCGATCACGGCTGCAGCCTTAAAACACCACCGCCTGACCATCTTTGCGACTCTCGCTGGCTGCAATATAGAAACCCTGCGGATCGCGCACTATCGCCTGCGCGCCACCAAAGTTGTAATTGCTCAGGGGATCTTCCAGTACCACATTGTGCCCCATGCGGCGCAGCGTGCTCAGGGTATTGCGATCGAGTGTCGATTCAAACACCACCTCGCGTCCCTGTACCACCCGCCAGCGCGGCGCATCAATCGCAGCCTGCGGATTCTGGCGGTGCAGCATAATTCGCAGCGCCAGCTGGACATGACCCTGCGCCTGCATCGGGCCACCCATCACACCAAACGCCATCAGCGGCTGACCCTGCTCATCCAGCGCAAAGGCTGGGATGATGGTGTGAAAAGGGCGCTTACCGCCTGCCACCACGTTAGGATGGTCTGGATCGAGTGAAAAGCCCGCCCCACGGTTCTGCAGGCTGATGCCGGTGTCGGGCACCACCACGCCGGAGCCAAAGCCCATGTAGTTAGACTGAATGAATGAGACCATCATACCGCTGGCATCAGCCGTCGCAACATACACCGTGCCGCTCTGCTGCGGTGATCCAAAGCGGAAATCTCCCGCTTTGTCAGGATCAATCAACGCTGCCCGCTGGCGGATATACTCTTTACTCAGCAGTAATGCTGCCGGGAACTCGAGATGATCTTCATCGGTGACATAACGCTCCAGATCAACCAGTGCCAGTTTCATCGCCTCAATGGAGAGATGCAGCCACTGCGGCGAATCAGGCGCATAACGGTTGATCTCCCACGCTTCCAGAATGCCGAGCGCAATCAATGTCGCAATGCCCTGACCGTTAGGCGGCAACTCCTGCACCGATCCCCCGGCAAACGGATGTGACAGCAGGGTAACCCAGTCGGCGCGATGGTTTTTCAAATCGTCCAGCGTCAGCGCCGCGCCATGTTCACGGGCAAAGGCTGTCATCTTCTGCGCCAGTGCACCGCGATAAAAACTTTCACCCTGTGTCTCAGCGATCGTCTGCAGGGTCCGGGCCTGAGCCGGATTGCGGAATAACTCGCCCGCACGGGGTGGACGGCCCTGCGGCGCAAAGCAGTCGATGAAGCCAGGCTGATCCCGCAGCTTGTCATAGCCTCGCTGCCACAGCTGACCAATCAGCGGTGATACCGGAAAACCGTTGCGCGCATAGTCAATTGCGGGTTGCGCCAGTGTGGTCAGCGGTAGGGTCCCGAAGCGCTGCGCCAGCGTGACCCACGCCGAGACGGCACCCGGGACGGTAACGGACTCCCAGCCGGTTTCTGGCATTGCACTCAAACCGGCGAAGCGCTCAGGATGCCACGCGGCGGGCGAACGGCCTGAGGCGTTTAATCCATGCAGCTCGCTGCCGTCCCAGACAATGGCAAACGCATCGCTGCCGATGCCGTTTCCGGTTGGCTCCAGCACAGTTAAGGCGATGGCGGTAGCGACAGCGGCATCTACAGCATTTCCGCCCTGCTGCAGCATCCGTAAGCCCGCCTGCGCCGCCAGCGGTTGTGAGGTCGCCACGGCATTGCGTCCCATCATCGGTACGCGATGAGAAGGGTATCCGACGTCAAAATCTGTTTCTCGCATCGCTCTTCATCCTTTCAGGTGGCAGGTCTCTTTTTACCCGTCATGAGTGCGCAATCACAAGGCTGCACTTTTAGCGCGCATCAGCGCGATTAAGGACGGCTGACTGCACCGGCATGAGGCATCTGCCGTTTCGTTAGAGTGACTGTTGATTTCGCTGACGATATGGCGGCGTTCAGAATAAAATATTTCTCCGCACGTCGCTGTGAGCCGCCGCGCGCCAGGGCTCAGCGGCAAACCAGGACTATTCTTAAATTAATCAGAACTGTGAATATAAGTGTTCATGAAGTAAACCATTGGCGTATATTTTGCAATCACTACCTGAAGAGGTGTAATGCCTCACAGAAATGAGAATGTGCCCGCCAAAAGCTTGATGGCATCCACATAAATAGCAAACACCATTTGATTTTTTTGCCCGCTGTGCAGGCGCAAAAATCAACCGCCTCAGTAGGTTAGAAGCGCTGGAGCGTTTTCGGCACACGTTAGTTAAAAAAATAATTATAAATTGCGCGGCAAATAGTCAGGTCTCTATCCATACTTAGTCTCCCGGCATTTGTTGCATTGTTCTGACACCTTTATAAGCAGTGCACCGCAGGCTGTGTCCCGTAATGGTTTTTCTCATAACAAAAACAAACCCTTGCGGGATCCAGCCTGAACAGGCCCGGTTTCAGAGTCCTGACTTCAGGCTCGTACCTCTCTACTTTCACGTGCTTCATAGTGAGTTTTTAAGGAGTTCTCTATGGAATTAAAAGACCCGATGTTTGAATTGCTCAGCAGCCTTGAGCAGATTGTTTTGACACGTGATGATCGCGCCGCCGAGTTACTTATTCAGCGTCAGCAACCCGCCCAGCCAGAGCCACAGCGTCTGCGCGAAATGACCGGCATGCAGGTTGATGAGTTTGCTAAAGTGATGGGCGTGAGCGTATCTTCCGTGAAAAGCTGGGAAGCCCGGCGTACCCGTCCATCCGCGACGGCGCAGAAACTGATGAAGTTATTACAGGCCAATCCCTATCTGGGACGCCAGTTGCTTGAATAATCAGGCATCATGAAAACACCCGCCGCTGGCGGGTTTTTTTATGCGTGTTTTATGCTGTATTTAGCGGCCTGTTTGACAAACCAGCTCTCCGGCACGCTGTAGGGCGGCTCCCGCAACCGGGCAAGCCCGCTTTCTATGATCGTCGAAGCCTGCTGCCACAACTGTGCATCGCCCTGCTTCAGCAACGCAATCTGTATCTGCTTTTCCACCAGGTAGACCCGCGCAAAGTCAGGATCAAAACGTACAATCGCGCGGGTATTGTCGATGATGTCCGCCAGCTTGATAGTCTGGGCCTCAGGACTGGCGCTGGCCGTATGGCGAAAGTGCGCAAGCTTCCGGGCCGCCCGATTTTTCGCCGTAGCCGGTGCGCTATCGGTCAGCATCTCCACCAGGCTGGCCACGCGCGCGCCAAAGTGGGCTTCGATATCGCTCTGGGTCGTGGAGGTATCTTCTACGGTATCGTGCAGCCAGGCTGCCGCTAACAATGCCTCGTCATGGCTGACGCTGCGCACCAGTTCCACCACCGCGGCCGGATGAACAATATAAGGCTCATCGGTATATTTGCGGCGCTGACCGGCACTGGCATGTGCCTCGGTGGCGAATCGACGCGCCTGTTCTTCCAGTGAATCCAGCATGCTTTTACCCCTGACTAAAAGTTTGCTTGCAATTATCTAGCGCGCTATATATATTGAACACCATGAACTGTGATCAAGATGACAAAAAAGTGAAAACGATGCCACTGTTGGTCGATCAGCAACTCTGCTTTGCGCTTTATTCTGCCAATCTGGCAATGAATAAAGTGTATCGCCAGTTGCTGAGCCAGCTCGACATTACCTATCCACAATATCTGGTGATGCTGGTGTTGTGGCAGAAAGATGATGTTACGGTGTCAGAGATTGGCGAGCAGCTTTTTTTAGACTCGGCAACATTAACGCCACTGCTGAAGCGACTGGAAAGCGCGGGTCTGATTAACCGGCAGCGTACCCGTCAGGATGAACGGCAGGTTGCAGTAACACTGACCGAGGCTGGCCGTGCGCTGCGCGTTAAGGCTGAAGCCATTCCTGAAGCGGTTAAATGTGCCACTGCCTGTGACGATGATGCCCTGCTGGCGCTGAAATTACAGCTTGATGGATTGCGTGATAACCTGATTCAGTCACGATAAATATTGCCGACGGGTGCATTGCACCCGTTGAACCTCACCGCCTGATTACGGTTAAATAAGTAGCAGGCGATTAAATAGTGTAACGGAGAAATGTCATGTCTTTAGAACAAGTGGTTTACCGCGCCAAAGCCAAAGCTACCGGTGGTCGTGATGGTCGTGCAACCTCTTCTGACGGTGTACTGGACGTTAAACTGGGCGTGCCAAAAGAGATGGGCGGTGCAGGCGGCGAAGTGACCAACCCTGAGCAGCTGTTTGCGGCGGGCTATTCTGCCTGCTTCATCGGTGCGATGAAGTTTGTTGCGGGTCGCGACAAAATCGCGATGCCAAAAGATGCGTGGATTGAAGGTGAAGTAGGTATCGGCCCGATCCCCAACGGCTTTGGCATCGAAGCGACGCTGAATATTCACCTGCCGGGAATGGATGAAGCAGAAGCGCAGAAGCTGGTGGATGCGGCACACATCGTGTGTCCTTACTCAAACGCCACTCGCAACAACATCGACGTGACGCTGAACATCATTCGCTAAGCATGCTGCGGGCCTGAATTATCAGGCCCGCACTTTTGCCTGTTATTCAATCCCACACTTCCGTCTCACTGCGTCAGCATGTCCGGTTAATCCTCCGCGCTGTGTACAAAAAATGTGCTAATCAGGTCGACAGCGATTATTATCTGGTCTATAAAACGCCCTCATGCTTTACTGAGCCACCTCGCGTTATAGCCTATAAATCCGTTCAGAATTTTCCTTCATCTTGTCCGGTCCGCTTATTCAGCGAACTCTGCCGCGTTTCGGCAGTCACATAAAAGATTTGGTTAAGCGCTTCACACCGGAGAAACACCTTTTTTCATGAATTATATTAAAACCCTGACTCAGCAGAAGTTATCGTTACTGCTGGCGCTCTACCTCGGTATCTTACTGAATTTACCAATTTTCTATCGTCGTTTTGATGGTTTTCTTTCGCACTCTACGATAACGAACTGGCTGACTGCCGTCACTGAAGTGGTGGCCATTGTGCTGCTGACTTTCTTCCTGATGCGGCTGCTGTCGCTGGGTGGAAAGTGGTTTTATCGCGTGCTGGCCACGCTGATAGTGCTGATTTCCGTTGCCGCTGCTTATTACATGGCATTTTTTAACGTCGTAATTGGCTACGGCATTGTGGCTTCGGTGATGACCACTGATACCGATCTTTCTAAAGAGGTGGTTGGCTACCATTTCATTCTGTGGATGGTGCTGGTCAGCGCGCTGCCGCTGCTGATGATCTGGCGTAATAAGCTGAGCATGACGTTGAATGAGCAGCTGCGCACGCCGGGACAGCGTCTTAAACCCTCCGTGATCATGCTGCTTTGCGTGGCGCTGGTCTGGTTGCCGATTCGCTTTCTGGACAAACTGCAGAAGCAAAACGAAGAGATTACCAACGTCGATCTACCGAGCTACGGCGGTGTCGTGGCACACTCTTATCTTCCTTCAAACTGGCTTGCAGCTGTAGGACTCTTTGCCTGGACCCGCGTGGATGAGACGCTGAATAGCGAGGAATTGCTGGATCCGGCGAAGAAGTTTACCTACGTCGCGCCTGCCGGACTGGACGACACCTATGTGGTGTTTGTGATTGGTGAGACCACCCGCTGGGATCACATGGGGATGCTGGGCTACGAGCGTGACACCACGCCAAAGTTGTCGAAAGAGAAGAATCTTGTGGCGTTCCGGGGCGAATCCTGTGATACCGCGACCAAGCTGTCATTGCGCTGCATGTTCGTACGCGAAGGCGGCACCATGGATAACCCAGGTCGTACGCTGAAAGAGCAGAACGTGTTTGCGGTGATGAAAGAGCTGGGCTTCACGTCTGAGTTGTTTGCGATGCAGAGCGAAGTCTGGTTCTACGACAACATCAATGCCAACAACTTTGCTTTCCGTGAGCAGATTGGTTCAGAGAAGCGTAATCAGGGCAAAGCGGTGGATGACATGCTGCTGGTGCCGGAGATGAAAGCGTCACTGGATCGTTTCCCGAAAGGTAAGCATCTGATCGTGTTGCACACTAAAGGGTCGCACTACCTCTATTCACAGCGTTATCCGCGCAGTTTCGCGAAATATCAGCCGGAATGTATGGGCGTGGATGAGACCTGCAGCAAAGCGCAGTTGATTAACGCTTATGACAACTCGGTGCTGTATGTCGATAGTATGCTGGATAGCGTGCTGGATCAGCTGCGTGATAAGAAGGCGATCGTTTTCTATGCCTCTGATCACGGTGAGTCGATTAGCGAGAATATGCATTTGCACGGCACGCCGCGCGAGATGGCGCCACCTGAGCAGTTCCGCGTGCCCATGATGGTCTGGGCCTCCGATAAGTATCTGGAAGACAGTCAGAACCGCAGCAACTTTGAGCGTTTGCAGGCGCAGCAGCGCGTAGGCCGCACTCATCGCCATGTTGAGTTGTTCGACACCATTCTGGGCTGTCTGGGTTATACCTCGCCAGATGGCGGTATTAACCCCGCCAACAACTGGTGTCAGGCACCGGCAAAAGGTCAGGCTAAAGCGCTGTAATAGTGAGCGAAAAGGGCAGGGCAGGTGGTTGATTACGGGTAACCGCGTGCTTTCCAGGCGATTGGCGGCAAAAGCATAAAAAGCGGTTGACGCTGATCGGGGGTAGCAGTAACATGCGCCCCCATCGGCGAGTAGCGCAGCTTGGTAGCGCAACTGGTTTGGGACCAGTGGGTCGGAGGTTCGAATCCTCTCTCGCCGACCATATTTAAGAAAACCTGTCTGAAAAGACAGGTTTTTTTTCGTCTGTAACAAATGAGGATGAGGACCTCCGAAGGAGGTTTGAGCCGAGCGTAGCGAGACAACGTTGCTTCAGCAACGGCCCGAAGGGCGCTGCTCGAAGAGCAGAGTAATCCTCTCTCGCCGACCATATTTAAGAAAACCTGTCTGAAAAGACAGGTTTTTTTTCGTCTGTAGAAAAGTGATTTGCAGGCAAAGAATTAGCGCTGTGCGGGGTTCAGACGGCTGAAAGATCTAAACCCGAGTGAATCTGACAGCAGCGCATAAATTCAAGGCGGAGGGAACACGGGCAGAGGAGGAAAGCGTCCCACGCCATGGACGGCGTGGGCCGAGCGTCCATGGATGGTTTAAGCGACTTTCCGATCTGCCCGTGTTCCTGAGGCAGATCTCAATCTGACCGCTAAGCATTCACACTCTTATCAGCTGAGCGGGCTTCAGGGAGCATACGCCTTCCGCAAAGACGCAAAAGACGCCATCCCTGGCATGCTCAGCGCGGCCGATTACGCACCTCATCCCTGAGGTGCGCCCGTGGCCGGGCCAACGCATTGCGTTGCTCAAAAACGCTCCCGGCGTTTTTGTCCCTGGCCCGCGATGCTTTGCTACAGGCGTATGCTCCCTTCGCTTCACGTCTGGCAGACGCATCGGGTACTTACATGGGCGCTTCAGAACGCCTGAGAAATCCAAATCATTTTTGTTACCTTCCAGAAAGTTCCAGTAAACCCCATCTTCCGCGCGTTCCACTTACTGACAATAATTATCCCTTCTTTCCCGCTGGCAGGCCTTACCCCATAAGCGATGCGATCATAATTCGCGACACATTCTTCTTATGACCGAAAGCGGCAACATGCTGATTTCTTATGCTTCTTTACCAGCATATTCCGCTGGATGAACGTCATAACGCACGGTGAATCGTTCAGTTATTCAACATTTGCCGGTAAAAGTTTTAAGTTTTTTAGCGGTGAGAATCACTAGCGATAGAGCAGGCTTCCAGCACAATACACGGAATTCAGGTCAGCTCTGCTGTGCATTGTATGGCATTTGGACAGAAACGGTTTTTATTACCGTTGCATGCGATTCCTCACACTCTGTGTAAATAAGTAACCGTTGTATTGACGTTCTTTGCAACTGTTGACAAATTGATGCGTCAATAAATGCGCAGTTACGGAATTTTCTGAATGCATAACCTGCATCTGAAAAAACAAAAAATCGTAGCGCGCGTTAACCACCTGTTCGGTGGTACGCCTGAACCGCATAAAAAAATCAGAGGTCAGGCAATACACACAACATCACATCACAATGGAGCAAACGCATGATCAACTCCCTGGCTAAATCCGGGATGCTGAAGGTCGGTCTGAGCCTGATTGCTATGACTGTCGCCGCCGGTGTTCAGGCAAAAACCCTCGTTTACTGTTCTGAAGGTTCTCCGGAAGGCTTTAACCCGCAGTTGTTCACTTCGGGCACCACCTACGATGCCAGCTCACGTCAGATCTACAACCGACTGGTTGAGTTCACCATCGGCACCACCGAACTGCACGCTGCACTGGCAGAGAAGTGGGATGTCAGCGAAGACGGTAAAACTTACACCTTCCACCTGCGCAAAGGCGTGAAGTGGCAGACCACTAAAGATTTCAAACCGACGCGTGACTTCAACGCGGATGATGTGGTGTTCACCTTTGAGCGTCAGCTGGATAAAAACAACGCCTATCACGGCGTCTCCGGCGGCAGCTACGAATATTTCGAAGGCATGGATATGCCTAAGCTGATCAGCAAAATTGAGAAAGTGGACGACAACACCGTTCGCTTCGTGCTGACCCGTCCTGAATCGCCGTTCCTCGCCGACCTCGGCATGGATTTCGCCTCGATTCTGTCGAAAGAGTACGCAGACAACATGCTGAAAGCGGGTACCCCGCAAAACGTCGACCTGAACCCGGTCGGTACCGGTCCGTTCCAGCTGCTGCAGTACCAGAAAGATTCGCGCATCCTTTACAAAGCTAACCCGAATTACTGGGGCACCAAGCCAAAAATCGATCGCTTAGTCTTCTCCATTACCCCGGATGCTTCAGTGCGTTACGCCAAACTGCAGAAGGGCGAATGCCAGGTCATGCCTTATCCAAATCCGGCTGACATTGCGCGTATGAAGCAGGACAAGAACATCAACCTGTATGAGCAGGCGGGCCTGAACGTCGGCTATCTGTCATACAACGTTGAGAAAAAACCGCTGGATAACCTGAAAGTACGTCAGGCACTGACCATGGCGGTCAACAAAAAGGCGATTATCGACGCCGTTTATCAGGGTGCAGGTCAGCCTGCTAAAAACCTGATCCCACCAACAATGTGGGGCTATAACGACGCGGTGAAAGACTACGCATACGATCCTGAGAAAGCCAAAGCGCTGCTGAAAGAAGCGGGCATGGCAGACGGTTTCTCAATCGACCTGTGGGCAATGCCGGTTCAGCGTCCTTACAACCCGAACGCACGCCGCATGGCTGAAATGATTCAGAGTGACTGGGCGAAGATTGGCGTCAAAGCCAAAATCGTCACCTACGAGTGGGGCGAATATCTGAAGCGCGCCAAAGCGGGCGAGCACCAGACCGTCATGATGGGCTGGACCGGTGACAATGGGGATCCGGATAACTTCCTGGCCACCCTGTTCAGCTGTTCAGCGGCTAAAGATGGCTCTAACTACTCGCGCTGGTGCGATAAGTCCTTCGAGGACCAGATCCAGCCCGCTCGCGCGACTGCCGATCAGGCGAAGCGCATCGAGTACTACAAACAGGCTCAGGTTGTGATGCATGACCAGGTACCGGCGCTGATGATCGCGCACTCAACGGTATACGAACCGGTCAGCAAGAAAGTCTCCGGGTACAAAGTCGATCCGCTGGGCGGACACTACTTTGCTCAGGTAGACATTAAAGAATAATTGTCGCCTTTTCCGGGGCGGCTGCGCGTCGCCCCGGATTTATCTCCCTGTTTTACTGGAAACGGTAGAGGCGCAGCCAGTCTGCGTCGCGGTCGGGCCTACCCGATCGTCAGATGTAAGCAATAACAACCCTCGCGGCGACGGTCGCGCGGACAAGAGAGAACCCGGATTATGCTGCAGTTCATACTCCGACGTCTGGGCCTTGTTATCCCAACGTTTATCGGCATTACATTACTCACCTTCGCGTTTGTTCACATGATCCCCGGCGATCCGGTGCTGATCATGGCGGGCGAGCGCGGTATTTCTCCTGAACGTCATGCACAGTTAATGGCCCTGTTAGGGCTGGATCAGCCACTGTGGAAACAGTACCTGCACTACATTAATGGCGTATTACATGGCGACCTGGGCATTTCACTTAAAAGCCGCATCCCGGTCTGGGATGAGTTTGTTCCGCGCTTCAAAGCGACGCTGGAACTCGGTATCTGCGCCATGATATTTGCCGTGGCCATTGGCATCCCGGTAGGGGTTCTGGCGGCGGTGAAGCGCGGTTCGATTTTCGATCACACCGCTGTGGGAATCTCACTGACCGGCTACTCCATGCCGATCTTCTGGTGGGGCATCATGTTGATCATGCTGGTTTCGGTTCAGTTCAACCTGACACCCGTTTCCGGGCGGGTCGGCGACACCGTCTTCCTGGATGACAGCATGCCACTGACCGGCTTTATGCTCATCGACACCTTCTTCTGGGGTGAGCCGGGCGACTTCCACGATGCGGTCATGCACATGATTCTGCCAGCCATCGTGCTCGGCACCATTCCGCTGGCGGTGATAGTGCGTATGACGCGGTCGGCGATGCTTGAAGTACTGGGTGAAGATTACATCCGTACGGCGCGTGCTAAAGGCCTGACGCGGATGCGTGTGATCGTGGTGCATGCGCTGCGAAACGCCATGCTGCCGGTGGTCACGGTAATTGGTCTGCAGGTCGGCACGCTGCTGGCCGGGGCGATTCTTACCGAAACCATCTTTTCATGGCCGGGTCTGGGTCGCTGGCTGATTGAAGCGTTGCAGCGCCGTGACTATCCGGTGGTGCAGGGCGGCGTGCTGCTGACCGCAGTACTGATCATCGTGGTCAACCTGCTGGTTGATCTGCTGTATGGCGTGGTTAACCCGCGCATACGTCACAAGAAATAAGGGGGCATCATGTCTGTTGTTGATCCCGGCAGCGTTACCGTTGCACCCACGCCGATGACCCCGTTCCAGGAATTCTGGCACTACTTTAAACGTAACAAAGGCGCCGTTGTGGGCCTGGTCTACATCATCATTGTATTGCTGTGCGCTATCTTTGCCGATGTACTGGCCCCGCATGCACCTGCTGAGCAGTTCCGCGATGCGCTGCTGCATCCGCCGGTCTGGCAGGAAGGCGGTAACTGGAGCTACATCCTGGGCACCGACGACGTGGGCCGCGATGTGCTGTCGCGTCTGATGTACGGTGCGCGCCTGTCACTGCTGGTGGGCTGTCTGGTCGTGGTGCTGTCACTGATTTTCGGCGTGATATTTGGCCTGCTGGCCGGTTATCTCGGCGGCGTGGTCGATGCCATCATCATGCGTGTAGTCGATATCATGCTGGCGCTGCCAAGTCTGCTGCTGGCGCTGGTGCTGGTCGCCATCTTTGGCCCCTCAATCGTCAACGCCTCCATCGCGCTGACCTTTGTGGCACTGCCGCACTATATCCGTCTGACCCGCGCGGCGGTGCTGGTCGAAGTGAACCGCGACTATGTCACCGCTTCCGGCGTGGCCGGTGCGGGTATGCTGCGCCAGATGTTCGTGAATATTCTGCCTAACTGCCTTGCACCGCTGATCGTGCAGGCGTCATTAGGTTTCTCCAACGCCATTCTCGATATGGCGGCGCTGGGCTTTCTCGGTATGGGTGCGCAACCGCCAACGCCGGAGTGGGGCACCATGCTCTCCGACGTTCTGCAGTATGCGCAAAGTGCCTGGTGGGTAGTGACCTTCCCTGGATTGGTCATTCTGCTTACCGTGCTGGCATTTAACCTGATGGGCGATGGTTTGCGTGATGCCCTCGACCCGAAACTCAAGCAGTAAAGAGGCACCGAGATGGCGTTATTAAATGTAGACAAACTATCGGTGCATTTCGGCGACGATAAAGCACCGTTCCGTGCGGTTGACCGCATCAGTTATCAGGTAGAGCAGGGCCAGGTTGTGGGTATCGTGGGCGAGTCTGGCTCCGGTAAATCAGTCAGTTCGCTGGCGATCATGGGGCTGATCGATTTCCCCGGCAAAGTGATGGCTGAGAAGCTGGAGTTCAACCAGCGCGACCTGCAACACATCTCCGAACGCGAGCGCCGCCAGCTGGTGGGTGCAGAAGTGGCGATGATTTTTCAGGACCCGATGACCAGCCTGAATCCCTGCTACACCGTGGGTTTCCAGATTATGGAAGCGATCAAGGTGCATCAGGGCGGCAATAAACGCACGCGGCGTCAGCGGGCAATCGACCTGCTGAATCAGGTCGGTATTCCCGATCCTGCGTCACGTCTCGATGTCTATCCGCACCAGCTGTCGGGCGGCATGAGCCAGCGTGTGATGATTGCGATGGCGATCGCCTGCCGGCCAAAGCTGCTCATCGCCGATGAGCCGACCACAGCGCTCGACGTGACTATCCAGGCACAGATCATCGAACTGCTGCTGGAGTTACAGCGGCAGGAGAACATGGCGCTGATTCTGATTACGCACGATCTGGCGTTAGTGGCAGAAGCGGCTCACCACATTATCGTGATGTATGCCGGTCAGGTGGTGGAGAGCGGCAAAGCGACCGATATTTTCAAAGCGCCGCGCCATCCCTATACGCAGGCGCTGCTGCGTGCGTTGCCAGAGTTTGCGGCGGATAAAGCGCGTCTGGCCTCGCTGCCGGGCGTCGTGCCGGGTAAATATGATCGCCCGGTTGGCTGTCTGCTGAATCCACGCTGCCCTTATGCGACTGACCTTTGTCGTCAGGAAGAACCTGAACTGCGCACCATTCCAGGACGCCAGTCCAAGTGTCACTATCCGCTGGACGATGCCGGGAGACCCACTTATGAGTCATGAAATTAAGAAAGATCAGTTTCTGTTACAGGCGATTGATCTGAAGAAGCACTACCCGGTGAAGAAGGGACTGTTTGGTCAGGAGCGTCTGGTCAAGGCACTTGATGGCGTCTCTTTTAATCTGGAACGCGGTAAAACGCTGGCAGTGGTTGGCGAGTCAGGCTGTGGTAAATCCACGCTGGGCCGACTGCTGACCATGATTGAAACCCCGACCGAAGGGCAGCTCTACTGGCACGGTCAGGATCTGCTGAAACACGATCCTCAGGCGCAGAAGCTGCGTCGTCAGAAAATCCAGATCGTGTTCCAGAACCCGTATGGCTCACTCAATCCGCGTAAAAAAGTGAGCCAGATTCTGGAAGAGCCGTTGGTGATCAATACCATGCTTACCAAAGCGGAACGTCGCGAGAAGACGCTGGAAATGATGGCGAAAGTCGGCCTGAAAACTGAACATTATGACCGCTATCCACACATGTTCTCCGGTGGACAGCGCCAGCGTATCGCGATTGCGCGCGGGCTGATGCTCGATCCGGACGTGCTGATTGCTGATGAGCCAGTTTCGGCGCTCGACGTGTCGGTGCGTGCTCAGGTGCTGAACCTGATGATGGATCTGCAGCAGGATATGGGCCTCTCATACGTCTTTATCTCGCACGATTTATCCGTGGTAGAACACATAGCCGATGAGGTAATGGTGATGTACCTCGGCCGTTGCGTAGAAAAGGGCAGTAAAGAGGCGATTTTCGCAAATCCGCGCCATCCTTATACCCAGGCTTTACTGTCAGCGACACCGCGTCTTAATCCTGACGACCGTCGTGAGCGTATTAAGCTGACCGGCGAGCTGCCAAGCCCGCTGAATCCGCCACCAGGCTGCGCCTTTAATGCACGCTGCCATCGGCGTTTCAGCACCTGTGTACAGCTGCAGCCAAAGTTGAAAAACTATGGCGGGCAGGAAATTGCCTGCTTCGCGGTTGATCAGGATGAGAATCAGCCGGTTGGGGTGGCAGAAAACGTCAGCTGAGCAATCATCTGGCATCCAGCCGAAGGCTCCTTTCTGGAGCCTTTTTTTATCTCAATTCAGTGGCAAGCCGCACCGCTGGCGGTTCCGCACTCATATTCTGATTATTTCCCTCCTGTTTTCTTTACCACTTTTAACCTGTTTTTTTCTGGTGATATTTTCAGCGGAAAAAGATAAATGCCATCAATCCCTCATGGTGGCGAGCGGCTTTTTGCTGCACCTGAATGGCCTTATCGCTGTTAAATACGCTGTTTGGTATGAGTCCTTCTGGCTGGGCCATTCGTTGCCACAGCGGCTATTTCCGCAAAATTTTAAAAAATATCCAGACAATTTAACTTAAATTTAATTTATTAATTATCTGGGGTTATACGCTAAGAATGGCTTTTAGTCGGCAGGGTTTAATCTTTATGATTAAACTATTTTATTGAATTTGCTCTTTTTGTAATCAGGTTTTTCTGACTGACATTCAAGGGATGTGTTATATTCCAGGAAAATTCCCCCCTTGTTGCAGGCCACGGTCAATGAAGAATAATTACGATGATTTGCAGCGTTTTAAAGAGAAAACGCAAACGCTTGACATCGACTTTAAAGATATGTCTGGCCAGACGCAGGAAGCGGCGGAACACAGTAAATGGGCATTGATTCGTCAGCTGGCGAAAGAAGAACAGCAGACGCCATTGGGCAGCGGTCAGCGTATCGACCTGCCTCAACCTCAGCCGCTGCGCGGTGATGAGTTCACTGCTCCTCTGCCTGACGCTCCTGCACGACCTGCGACCCTGAATGTGCAACCGGCAATGGCTGCCCGCACGTCGATTCTCGATAGCCTGTCAGGCAGCAGCCTGACAGCAACCAGTGCCGCTGAACGCGGTCCTTCGTCACTTTTTCCGCTACCGCCGCCACCACGACCACAAGTGGCTGAGCCTGTTGCTGCCCTTCGTGCAGAGCCCGTCCTGCGCGCCCCGGTGGCGGATCGACAGCCTGTCATCTCGCCCTCCGCCCCCCATTCTGAACCCGAACGGTTTGGCGCGCTGTTCCGCTCGCGCGATGTGACTCTGCCGAAAGAAACCTTACTCAAACCGTTACTGGAGAAGATTGCGTTATGCCGTTAGTTTGTGTGTGCTCGCCGAAGGGAGGCGTGGGAAAAACGACGCTGGCGGCGAATCTGGCCTGGAGTCTGGCACGTTCCGGTAGCAAAGTTCTGGCGATTGATTTTGATGTGCAGAATGCATTGCGTCTGCACTTTGGCGTGCCGCTTCATGATGGTCGTGGATTTGTAGCGCGCTCAGAAGAGCAGGCGGACTGGAGCCAGTCAATTCTCACCACCGGCGGCAATATTTTTGTCCTGCCTTATGGCGACGTCACCGAGCCCCAACGTGAACGGTTCGAAGAGAACCTGATGAAAGATCCCCACTTTATTAAACGCGGTCTGGATACGGTGCTCAATTATCCCGGCCTGGTAATTGTGGCTGATTTTCCGCCTGGTCCCGGTCCTGCCCTTAAAGCAATGACGGCGCTGGCCGATATGCATTTAGTGGTGATGTTAGCGGATACCGCGTCAGTGTCGTTATTACCGCAGATTGAAGAGAACCGGATGACCGGTAAACCGCTCAATAATAAGCAGGGTCACTATTTTATCCTGAACCAGTGCGACAACCGCCGGAATATTAATCGCGATGTCACCGCATTTATGCAGCAGCGTCTGGGCGATAACTTACTGGGCGTGGTTCACCGTGATGAAAGCGTGGGTGAAGCCAATGCTTCCCAGCAGTCTGTTTATGATTTCAGCCCGGCTTCGGCAGCGGCATTTGATATTGAACTGATCGCGAAGCGTGTCAGCAGCATTCTGAATATCACCGTGGGTAATGGCGAAGTTCAGGCTCCCATCCGCACAAACCACTATTAGCCGACTTCTGCAGGCGACTATCTAACACAGCTCTTCTCAGGGTGAATCATGAGTAAAATCGGGTTTTACCTGCTGCTGCTGGTGCTTGCACCCGTTGCCGCGGTGATCATCATTACGCCAATGGACAGCCAGAAACAGTATATTTTTGGTCTGATCAGCATTGGCATGATGTTTTTATTGGGTTTCAGCAAGAGCCGCAAAATAACTGTGGTGATGGTGATTCTCTCTGCCTTGATGTCCAGCCGCTATATCTGGTGGCGCACTACTGAGACGCTGCACTTTAATTCCGAAGTTGAGGCTATTTTAGGGATTGGCTTATATCTGGCGGAGCTTTACGTCTGGCTGATCTTAATTCTCGGCTTCCTGCAAACCACGTGGCCCTTAAAACGCACGATTGAACCTTTGCCAGACGATACCAGTCTGTGGCCGACGGTTGATATTTATGTGCCTTCCTATAATGAAAGTCTGGATGTGGTGCGCGACACTGTACTGGCCGCGCAATGTATCGACTACCCGCGTGACAAACTTAAAGTTTATCTGCTGGATGATGGTAAGCGCAGCGAATTTGCCCGTTTTGCGGCAGATGTCGGGGTAGGGTACATCACCCGAGACGACAACAAACATGCTAAAGCGGGTAACCTCAACCATGCGATGAAGATCACCAAAGGTGAGCTGATTTGCATCTTTGACTGCGACCACGTGGCGACCCGTACCTTTCTGCAGGCAACGGTGGGGCCGTTCCTGAAAGATTCGAAGCTGGCGCTGCTGCAGACACCACACTATTTCTATTCTCCCGATCCCTTTGAGCGTAACCTGCGCGCCGCGCGCAGCATTCCAAACGAAGGCTCACTCTTTTATGGCCCGGTTCAGCAGGGCAACGACAACTGGAATGCCACCTTCTTCTGTGGCTCCTGTGCGGTGATCCGTCGTTCAGCGCTGGAAGAGATTGGCGGCTTTGCTGTTGAAACTGTCACCGAAGATGCGCATACCGCCCTGAAAATGCAGCGGCTGGGCTGGGGCTCCGCCTTTCTGGCCATTCCGCTGGCTGCCGGTCTGGCAACCGAGCGTCTGGGCCTGCATATCATTCAGCGTACCCGCTGGGCGCGCGGCATGACGCAGATTTTCCGCGTTGATAACCCGCTGTTTGGTCGTGGCCTGAAATGGCAGCAGCGTCTTTGCTACCTTAATGCCATGCTGCACTTCCAGTTTGGTCTGCCACGCGTTGCCTTCCTGACTGCGCCGCTGGCCTACCTGCTGTTTAACCTGAATATTATTCATTCCTCGGCGTCGCTGATCTTCGCCTACGTGCTGCCGCACCTGGTCATGTCGCTCTATGTTAACTCCCGCATGAATGGCCGTTTCCGTTACACCTTCTGGGGTGAGATTTATGAAACGGTGATGTGCTTCCATCTGGTGATCCCGACCCTCCTGACCCTGCTGTCGCCAAAACATGGGAAGTTTAACGTCACCGATAAAGGCGGCGTGCTGGATCAGGGGTTCTTCGATTTCCATATCGTGCGTCCGCACGTGATTGTGGCGCTGCTGCTGGGCATCGGAATTGTGGCGGGTGTAGTGCGTGCCGTGATGCATGACTACTTTGGCGTCGATCCTTATGTCATCGCACTCAACGTCGGCTGGGCAATTTTCAGCCTGATCATTCTGATGGCGGCGATTGCCGTGGCGCGCGAAACCAAACAGGTGCGTAAAACTATCCGCGTAGATGTGCAAATCCCGGCGATTATTCACTACGCCAGCGGCATTTCCTCACGCACCCAGACCAGCAACCTTTCGATGGGCGGTGCGCAACTCGACGCGCCAGATGGACGCCATGAAACGGATGAGATTGAAGAGATTGATCTGATGCTGAAATCCGGCGCGATCACCATTCCGGTCAGTAAGATTTCCGGTGATGAGGAGAGCATTCGTCTGCGCTTTGAGGCGATGCCGCTGGCGCGCCGTCGCGAGCTGGTCCGTGTGGTGCTGGCGCGTGCGGATGCCTGGATTCAGCCGGAGTATAAGCAGGACAACCCACTGATTTCGCTGGGCACCATTATCCGTACCGTATTTGAGCTGTTCTGGCTGACCTGGAAGGGCCGCCACGATAAACGTAAAAATGTCGATCCGGTGGCTGCCGCGGCGAAAGAGGATGGCGTGGCATGAAGATCCTGACGCAAACTTTGCTGGCCAGTTCACTGACCGCAGCGTTATGGCTGACGCCCGCTGGCGCGGAAACGCCGGCAGTTGTTGATAACAGCAGCAGTGCCCCGTTAAACAGTCCTGCGCCGACGCCGTATGGTGCCGTTTCTGCTACGCAGCCAGCCGATGCAGCAGCCAGTGCGCCGGTAAACAGTTCAGCGCCGACACCGCCTGATGCCGTTTCTGCTTCGCAGCCAGCTAATGCAGCGGGCAGTGCGCCAGTGACAAATCAGGCGCCGGTCAGTGATGCCGCGCCTGCGGCACCGATGAATAATAGTGCCACGCCGACAGCCGGTTCAGCCCAGGTGACGGCCCCGGTCAGCGGTGGCGAGTCTGCCACGCAGTCAGTGCCATCAGCGGCCCCGGCTACCCAGGCTACAGAATCGGCTTCGGCTTCTGCGCCACAGAGTGCCGCACCGGATGCGACACCAGCAGCCACGACCCCATCCTATGCACCCGCTGGTGATACAACATCAGCATCTCAGGCGTCAGCGACCGGTGAGGCTTCTGCGCCGGCCGCCGCACCCGTGACGAGCACCGGTGCCGTGACCCAGGACAGCAGCGCGCTGTCCGCGGTGCCACTGCCACAGGGACTGAGCAACGCCGATCCGGCGCTGGAAGCGGCTGCCAGTGCGCTGCCCTACGCGCCAGGCCAGGCGACGATGCCGGTTGCAGAACCGCAGCTGCCGATTACCGCAGCCATCAATCAGCCCATCAGCAGCACGATCTCAGTGGCTCAGATGGGCCAGTCACGTGGCATTACGTTGACCGGCGGCCAGTTACAGTCGGGCATCACCTTTACCCTGCCCAGCGATGAAGTCATTACCAATGCACGACTGAATCTGACGCTGCGCGTCTCTGCCGCCCTGGCCGCACGCAATACGTCGCTGCAGTTGATGCTGAATGGTCAGCCACTCGGCACACTGCCGCTGGGAGCCACTGACAGCGACGTCAGTGACTATGAGCTGGATGTTCCCGCGGCGATGGTGGTGTCGAGCAACAACCTGAGTTTTAAAATTAACGATGCGGACAAATTGCTGTGTGAGAAAGAGAGCGCGCAGCAGTACCAGGTCACCATTCTGCCGAAGACCTCGCTGCACCTTGAGGGGCAGCAGCTTAATATCGGTACCAGTCTGCGCAATTTTCCGCGTCCCTTCCTGGATCCTCAGCGGATGACGGCGTCCACTATCACGATGGGCTTTGCCAGTAACCTCTCACCCGATGCGGTCAGCGCGGCGGCACTGGTCGCTTCCTGGCTCGGTATTCAGAGTGATTATCGTGGCATCCGCTTCCCGGTAGTACGCGGCGAACTGCCGGAAAACAACGGTATCCTGTTTGGTCATCCTGGCGATCGGATCGGTACCCTGACGTTCCCGGCCAGTAATGGCCCGATGTTGCAGGTGGTGGATAATCCCAACAACCCGGTTTACAAATTGCTGCTGGTGAGTGGCAACAATGAAGAGCAGTTGCGTCAGGCAGCGAACCGGCTGACGACGCAGCCATTCGCGACCGATGAGAGCCAGCTGCAGGTTCCTGTACAGACCATTGGCAACCGCAAACCTTACGATGCACCACGCTGGATTAACACCGACCGACCGGTACGTCTGAGCGAACTGCTGCGTAAGGATCAGAGTCTGACCAGCAGTGGCATCTGGCATGATGCGCTACGCGTTAACTTCCGCGCTGCACCTGACCTGTTCCTGTGGGATGGAAAAACGGTGCCGGTCAACCTGCACTATCGTTTCCCGTCGGAAAGCTGGATTGATGAGGACAACTCGTTTCTCAACGTCATGCTTAACGGTACGTTCCTGCGCAACCTGACGGTGAATAAAGTCGGGCTGCTGGAAAACGTCTGGCATCGTTTAGGCGGTGACGCGCGTCAGGAGCAGTATCAGCTGAATCTCGAACCCTATCTGATTTATGGCGACAACCAGCTTGCACTCTACTTCAATATTAAACCGCGAGCCGATGCGCCCTGCGGTGTACTCCTGAACAACAACATTAAGAGCCGGATTGAAGAGGACTCATGGATCGATCTGAGCCATACCCGTCACTTCAGCATGCTGCCAAACCTCTCTTACTTTGTGGGTGCCTCGTTCCCGTTCTCGCGTCTGGCCGATTTCGGCCAGACCACGCTCCTGCTGCCGGAAACGCCCAGCAATGCCGAGCTATCGACGTTGCTGGATCTGGCGGCGCGTGCCGGTAACGCTACGGGGGTGGCACTGACGCAGAATCAGGTGCTGTTTGGTCTGCCCAACGGCGGCACCAACATGGCGCGCTTACAACAGAGCGATCTGCTGGCGGTCAGTACGACCGGCAACAGCGCCTTTAATCAGGCGATGCTGGCAGCATCACCGTATGACGCCACGAGCAGCACCTTTGGTGTGAAAGAGCCCGATACGCTGGAAAAATTACGCGGCTGGCTGACGGGCGACTGGAGTCTCCAGCAGCTGGATGCCGACCGTTATTTCTCCTCCAACGAGGCGTGGCGAGGCTTCCTCAGCTACCGATCGCCGTGGAATCGCGATCGGCTGGTGGTGATGACGGTGGCAACCAGCGACGATCAGCTGCTGCGACTGCATAACGATTTGAGTTCGGCGCAGATTAACGCCGGAATTCGGGGCGATACCGCGATTATTACCGATGAAAACGGTATTCGCAGTTTCCGCGTCGGGGCGCAATTCCCCAGCGGCGAAATGCCCTGGTACATGATGGTGGTGTGGTATGCCAACCAGCATTCGGTGCTGCTGGCGCTGGCGGCGATGCTGCTCTCTGCGCTGGTGGGCAGTGCGGCCTGGGTGATGCTGAAGCGTCATGCGTGGCGGCGTCTGAACCCAAAGCAAGATCGTGATTCCGGCAGGAAGTAAGGATAATAATAATGAAAAATAATCTGTTGAGTGCCGGTATTCGTAAGGCGTTGCTGCTGGGCAGCGCGCTGGCTCTGTCACCGCCGCTTCTGGCGGCGGAAAGCACCAATCCGGCGCTGCAGGCGCTGTTCGATCAGGCCTCTTACTGGCATCAGAAAGCGCATGATGATCTGGCGAAAGCCTCGCTGCAAAAGGTGCTGATGGTTGAACCCGGCAATACCCAGGCACTTTATCTGCTGGCACTTTATTCACAGCAGGGCGGCGATAATGCCGCCGCGGCGCAGTATCGCGCCCGGCTTAGTCAGGTCTCTCCCAACGATCCGCACCTCGGCGAACTGGACAGTGCACGCCAGCTGCAGACCATTCCACAGGCGCAGCTTTCGTTGGCGCGTCAGCAAGCGCGCAGCGGCAATATTCCGGCGGCGTTACAGACCTGGCGCAATACCTTTAGCGGCAATGAGCCACCACCCAGCGTCGCGGCAGAATATTATCTCACTATGGCGGGTGACCGGACGCTGCTGCCGCAGGCGGTTGAGGCGCTGCGCCAGTTTGCGGCTCAGCACCCGCAGGATACGGGGGCGAAGCTGGCGCTGGGTAAGGCGCTGACTTATCAGGAACAGACCCGTCGCGAAGGCATTGAGATGCTGAGCGCGCTGGCGAGTGGTAATCAGGATGCCGATCGCTCACTGCGTCAGGCACTGCTATGGCTTGGCCCTCAGCCGTCAGATGCGGCACTCTATCAGACCTGGCAGCAGCGTCACCCGCAGGACTCAGCGGTAATCGACTACTACCGTAAAAATGTCGGTGGCGCAGAAAAAGGGGCCGGATTCAGCGCGCTGAACAGCGGTGACGTTGGTGGAGCGCAGGCCAGTTTTGAAAAAGTGCTGGGCGCCAATCCGCAGGATGCTGATGCGTTAGCGGGTATGGGCTATGTGGCCGAGCGTGCCGGACATTATCAGGAAGCGGCAGATTATCTGCAGCGCGCTGCACAGCTCGGCGGCGATCAGGGTGCTTCACGTCAGCAACAGGCGGACGATGCGCGCTTTTATGCACAACTGGCCAGCGCCCAGCAGGCGCTAAAAAGCGGGGACACTGCGCAGGCGCTGACCTTAAGTGAACCGCTGGTGCAGGCTGACGGTGAGAAAGGGCTGGCCGCCAGGCTGTTCCGCGCCGACGTGCTGCGCCGCACCAATCAACCGCAGCAGGCAGAGCAAATTTACCGCAGCATTCTGCAAAGCGATGCGAATAACCGCAGCGCCAAAGAAGGACTCTTCTACGTTCTGCGTCAGCAGAATCGGAATGCCGAAGCCAGTACGCTGCTGGGCGCGCTGCCGGACAGCGTGCGTCAGAGCGTTACGCCACGGGCCAATGAAGCCGATGCGTTGCGTCAGCAGGCGAAGCGTCAGCTTGCCGCTGGCAACAACGCCGCGGCCATCGCGACGTTGCAGCAGGGCGTTCAGCGCTATCCCTCGGATGGCTGGCTGCGGCTCGATTTAGCGCGGCTTTATCGTCAGCAGGGCGATACGCTGCTGGCGGCCAACGTAATGCAACCGGTGATGCGCAACGGGGCCAGCACCAGCGAGCTGTATGCTGGTGCGCTCAATGCCAGCGAAAGCGGCGGCTGGCAGCAGGCCAGCGCCTTGCTGGCGCGCATTCCCGCTAATGCTAAAACGGAGGCGATGCGTGAACTGGCGCAGCGGGTGAATTTTAATCTGCAGATGAGCACCGCCGATCAATACCTGGCACAGGGCGCGACGGCAGCAGCAGCCAATACCCTGAAAGCGCTCGCGGTCACGCCACCGACCAATCCGGTTGATGCCGGAAACCTGGCGCAGAAGCTGGCGCAGGCGGGCGATCTCACCAGCGCCGTTTCGGTGGTGCAGGCTAACCTGCAGCGCGGCGTGCAGGGCAATGCTGGCGATTATGCTGCACAGATGGCAGTGCTGAATCAGGCGGGTCTCGGCAGTGAGGCGCAGCGCTTCCTCAGTAACCCGGAACTGCAGGCGCGCAGTACGCCGACGCAGCTGGCGGGTATTCGCAACGGCTATCTCATTAACGAAGTGGATCGCCTGCGGCAGCAGCGCCAGTACGCGGTGGCGTATGACAAGCTGATTGGCGCACTACAGCAGGATCCGCAGAACCGTGATCTGATGTTTGCGATGGCCCGTCTTTACCAGGACGGCAAGATGAACCGGGATGCGGGTGTGGTCTATGACTACCTGATGACCCAGGATACACCGACGCAGGATGCGCGCGTCGGGGCCATCAACGTCGCGCTGGCGCAGAACAATCTACAACGCGCTAACGAGCTGAGTCGCGGCCTCAACACCACCACGCAGACGCCGGATCGACTGCTGCTGCTGGCGCGAGTCGCGGAAGCCAATGGCGACCATTCGCAGGCGATGGCATATCTGCGTTCAGCACGCGGGCAGCTGATTGGCCTGCAGGGTGCACAGCCTGGCAGCGTGCCGAGCGTGGGCGGCCTGGCGCTGGCGGATAATCCGTTTATCAACCGTAATACCTCACCAGTGGGACGTTCGCCGTCCAGCTACGGCACTGTGCTGCCCTGGCAGGCGGCACCTGTGGGCATTGCAACGGGCGTCACAGCGCAGGGCGATCTGGCCGCGGGCAGCGAAACCGTCTCTCATCAGTCACAGGTTCTGCACGACGTCGATACCATGATGGATTCGCTTCAGGAGAAAACCGGCACCTGGAGTCAGGGCATGGTGCAGGTGCGCGGGCGTGATGGCGAGTCAGGCCTCAGTAAGCTGACAGAAGCCAAAGCGCCGCTGACCTTCTCAACCGTGCCGTTTGAAACGGCGCGTCTCGACTTTACCGCCACGCCGGTCTCACTCACGGCGGGTAGTGGCGCAGCCGATGCCTGGCGTCGTTTCGGCACCAATGCACTGAGTCAGGGCCGGGTTGTCGCCGCAGGCGGTGCGACGGTGAATGATCTGCCGAACGGCGTTACCGATTCGCAAACCGCCTCTGGCGTGGAGCTGAATCTGGCACTGAAGGGCGACAGTTATAAAGTGGACATTGGCAGCACGCCACTGGGCCAGGATCTCAGTACACTGGTCGGTGGCGTGCAGTGGTCACCGAAACTCACTGACTTCCTGACGCTGATCCTCACCGGTGAGCGTCGTGCGATTACTGATAGCCTGCTCTCCTACGTCGGCGCAGAAGATAAAACCAGCGGCAAACGCTGGGGACGCGTCACGAAGAACGGCGCGAACGCCCTGTTAAGCTATGACAATGGCGATGCAGGCTTCTATGCTGGCGCGGGCGCGTACAGCTACCTTGGCGAGAATGTCGCCAGCAATAACAATCTGCAGGCAACCGCTGGCGCTTATGTCCGTCCGTTCCACAGTGACGATCGCGAGCTGAAAGTAGGCATGAGCCTGTCGTGGATGGATTTCTCGAAAAACCTCAGCTACTTCAGTTACGGTCAGGGCGGCTACTTCAGCCCGCAGAACTACGCGTCGGTCTCATTCCCGATAGAGTTCTCACGTAAATTTGACGATCTCAACGTGAATATTGGCGGTGCGGCTGGTTATCAGACCTACAGTCAGGATAAGAGCGCGTACTTCCCTGCAAATGCCAGCCTGCAATCTGAGCTGGAAGCCCTTGCCGCAAGAGGCAGTGTAAAAGACGCTTACTATTCTGGTGGCAGCAAAAACGGCATCGGCTACAACCTGCACGCCGGGGCGGACTACAAACTCAACAAAGATGTGACGATTGGCGGCCAGCTGGGCTATGACACCTTTGGTGACTACAACGAAAGCAGCGCGCAGCTCTATGTCCGTTATCTGTTTGGAGAGAAGTAATGAGTGAACATTCTGCGGTATCACATCCACATCAGCCGGGCTGGTTTGACCTGGTCAGCGTGATGATTGACGGGATGGTGGCCAACGCGGGTCAGCGGGAGGCGGAGGCCTTTCTCTATAAAATGGGTGAATCACTGGCGACCCGCTATCCTTTGCCAGCGTCACGCACCGTGCGGGATCTGGAGCGCGAGGCCAACTTACAGCTGGCGCGATTTAACTGGGGCTTTGTGCAGCTTCAGCCGGAAGAGACGGCGCTGCTGATGACGTATCACGCCTTACCGGCTGGCGACAATACCCATTCTCCGGCTGACTGGCAGGCAGTATTTGGCGCAGTCATAGCCGGACTGTTTTCAGGCTGGTTACAGGGCCAGGGCGGCAGCAGGATTGTGCCGGTTACACTTGAACTCAATGATGGCAGCACGCTGCACTATCGATATCAATAGGATCGGAAATGAAACGTAAGCCATTCTGGATGGGCTGGATCTGCTCTGTTTTACTGCTGGCCTGCAGTGCGCAGGCGAGTGCCAGCGGCTGGGACACGTTTAAAGGTCGTTTTCTGACGGCGGAAGGGCGGATCACGGACACCGCCAATAACAATGTCAGTCACACCGAAGGTCAGGGTTATGGCATGTTGCTGGCGGTAGCCAACAATGATCGCGCCACGTTTGACAGGTTGTGGCAGTGGACACGCACCCAGTTAGGTAATCCGCAGACCGATCTCTTCTACTGGCGCTATGTGCCAGGCAGTGACAATCCGGTTGCTGATAAGAACAACGCCTCGGATGGTGATGTGCTGCTGGCCTGGGCGCTGCAGCGTGCTGCTCAGAAATGGCAGGTGGAGAGCTACCAGCAGGCATCTGACCGTATTCAGCGCGCCATCATCAAGCTGGATGTCACGAACTTTGGCGGCTATACCGTCCTGCTGCCGGGCGCGCAGGGTTTCAATAAAACCAGTTACGTGGTGCTTAACCCTTCCTATTTCCTGTTTCAGGCGTGGCGTGAGTTTGGCGAGCGCAGTCATCTGCAGGTCTGGGATAAGCTGATTAATGATGGTTTTACGCTGCTGGGTAAGCTGAGTTTTGGCAAAACCGGTCTGCCGCTGGACTGGGTTGCGCTGAATGCCGACGGTTCGGTTGCCCCGGCTGTCGGTTACTCAAACCGCTTCAGTTATGACGCGATTCGCGT
This sequence comes from Pantoea sp. ANP04, assembly GCF_041982285.1. Classification (NCBI taxonomy): domain Bacteria; kingdom Pseudomonadati; phylum Pseudomonadota; class Gammaproteobacteria; order Enterobacterales; family Erwiniaceae; genus Pantoea; species Pantoea sp. ANP04. The sequence continues at coordinate 136,682 of NZ_JAUTYS010000007.1, forward strand.
ACCGCTGAACATCTGGTGGTATGACCCGCACAGTCTGGCGCTGGTGCCGTTTCAGCGCGTCTGGCAGGGTTACAGCCGTATGCTGACTCCCGCCTGGTTCGACGTGCTGGCAAATGCACCTGCACCTTATCATCTTGAGGGCGGTCTGCTGGCGGTGCGCGACCTCACGCTGAATGAGACCGGCTATCTGAGCGATAAGCTGGCTGCGGATCAGAACTACTTTTCCGCCAGTCTGCAGCTGCTGACCTGGCAGGCGTTTCAGGAGAAGCGCTGATAACAGGCAGAACGGCGGCGCTGGCCGCTATTCTGCTGCCGACAGTAACACGATAAAAATGGGTCAGGCGCTAAGCGGCGGCTGACCCGCACTTCTGCTTTCCGGCAGTGATGCGTTACTCCGGATAGGGCACCCAGTCTCCGCCATTTAGCCTGATCCAGGGCTTGCCCTGATACATCATCACCACTGCACCGTCGTTTTCCGACACCACTGGCGTCTGCGGCAGCTTGTCAGTCAGCACCGACATATTGACATTGGGCGCATTAAATACCTGCCCATCCACCACGCGAGACACAATCTCTGAGACTGCCAGCAGACTGGTTGGCGCATCAATATTGAGTGGCTGTCCCTGATGCGGGGCTTTCATGCCGACAAACTTAATCCCGACCGGCACATGCGTAATACCCGGGCTGGGAATGTCGCGCAGCCCTGACATCTGCATCTTATCGCCCTGCAGGGCGGCCCCATGCTCCGGCACCACCAGCACCATCACCCGACGGCCTGACTTCTCCAGCTGAGTAAGGAAGGCGTCGATCTGATCAAACAGCAACTGAGCGCGCGGCTTCCATGGGGCTGTCTGGGTGCTGCCCAGTTCGCGGGTGCCGTCGTGCAGCGGGATCAGGTTATAGAAGGTGGCGCTGCGGGCATCGCTGCTCTTGCTGCGATCGTCGAGCCAGCGCTGCATCAGTTGGGCATCATTGAACACCGGCGTGCTGTCGAATGAAGTCACCTCCGGCGCAATACCCGCCTGCGACATCAGCGGTGCCTGAATATCCCCGCCTTCGCGCAGTTCTTTGAGATAGTTACCAAACACGCCGGTGTGGTCCATCATCAGCTGCTCTTTAAAGCCCAGCTTCGCCAGATTATCGAACAGATAGCAGCGTGAATCAGTGGGTTTGTAGAGATCGCTGTGCGAGGTCTGACCGCAGCTGGCACGCAGCAGACGAATCCCTGCCGGTCCGCTGTAGCTCGTGGCGGAGTTGTAGTTGGTCAGCATGATGTCGAAGTGATGCCACAGCGGATGATTACGCAGTTGCGAGGCATCCATATCTGACCAGGCGAGCGAACAGATGTTGATCACCAGAATGTCGAATGGCTGTGAATCGGCAGGCAGGCTGTCGGGGAAGTGGGTAACGCGCTTGCGCTCACTCTCATAGAAACGGTTGAGCCAGGCGGTCAGATTCGTACTGGTCGCGGGTGCAGACTGATCGAGCCCATCCGGCGTAGCGGCTGGCTGGCTGGCGGCTGGCGTCTGATTCAGGACCACCTGCGGAGTGGCTGCGCGGGTCGGTAGCAGCGACATCGCCGGGCCAGCGATAGTGAGTACGTTGAGCCAGATCAGCATCAATGAAACCAGCACGGTGATACGAATCCACTGCGCAACAAAGAGATAGAGAACCAGCAGGACAAAGAGCGCACCTATCATTTGCCAGTTGATAAAGCGGTCTGCCAGATCGAGAAGATAGGCTGCGGAGAAGCCCGCCAGCTGATCGCCCTGGCTCATGATGCTGCTGAGTCCGGGCAGCCAGGTGTCATGCCAGAACAGCCCGACACCAATGGGGATCGAGACCCAGTGGCGCAGGCGATGCAGGCGTACCGTCGGCAGCGGGAAGAGCAGCCAGGCGAGAAACACCAGGTTGCTCAGCGCGTGAAAGTTGAGATAGCCATACCACAGCAGGGCGAACTTCACTAAAAAGTAGAAATTCCAGCCGCCCAGTCCGCGCCAGCAGGACCACAAACCGGAAGAGTGGGCCGCAGCGGGTTGATCATTTTTCATTAATTTTTGCATCCGTTTTTGGAGATTGACGCTGCCAGTCACCTTCAGACTTTAGCGCACGCGCAGGCAACAGCCGATTCAGCAGGCCGTTCCAGCGACGCGGCAGCCAGCGTTGCCAGACAGGCTTTAGAATCAGCAGGATAAAAATAGCCAGCAGCGCAATCTGTACCCAGTCCATCAGGTTCATCGGGATTCTTTCTCCGGCAGTAAAGTGATGGGCTGCGGTGCCGAACGTACAGGCGCATCCACTGGCTTGAGGGTGGATTCGAGCAGAGATTCTGAAACCGGCGTCAGTTCCTGAATCGCCATCGGCGTCAGTTTTTTAATATTGCTGACTTCCGCAAGAATATGATTATCCTCGAACCAGACCATCCGGTTTGCAAATAGCTCATCGTGAGGCAATGAAAATATATATTTCAAGGCCTTATCGAGATCGTTGTAGCGGCAGGAGGAGAGAAACAGTATGACGCGATCTTCCAGCACCGTGACCAGGTCGCCGAAGCGACGCGGTTTACAGAGCGTCAGAATCTGCTGGGGTTGAAGCTGCGGCACTGGCCGCAATGCCACCAACAGGCCCTTATCATTTTCCGGCAGTAAGGTATTACTGATCAACTGGCTGACTGATTGACAGAAGGCTTCAAGCCGCAGGTAGCCTTTCTCATGCAGCGGCTGCAATGAGGCGGTTAACGCCTCAAGACTGGCGGGAACGCGACGGTTAAACACCTGTCCCTGAAGACCTTCCAGCGTGGTCAGAAAGCGCGACATGGCTGCGTTAGCCGGCACGATGGTGTTGACTCCGCAGGCCAGCAGCAGCCGCTCGTCGCTATAACGCAGGCTGGCCCCCATCTCACGTACCACAATTTTCATTCCGTTGCCGCGAGCACGACGCAGGCTGTGAACCATCTTCGCCAGTTCGCCGATATAGTCGCTGCGGGTCAGACTAAAAATAACTGTCGCGGCATTAGCCTGCTGTGCCTGGAACCAGACCTGCTCATTATCATCAAAGAGCTGCCACTGGCGTGAAAGCGGCGGCGCGCCCTCAAGCACGATTTTGTCCGCGAGATAATGTTGTTCGTCATTAAGGCTCAAAGGTTCCTGCTTTTCATTTAAGGCAAAGAAACGATCTTCTTCACAGCCCAGACGTATTGCACGATCGGCGAGCAGGCGTTCCGCGGCATACCACCAGTTAATTCGATACTGCCAGCTGTCCTGCTGAAAGCTCAAATGGGCAACGCCATCCAGCTGACGAAAATAACGCTGAAGATTATTACTCAGGTTTATTATGGTGGTGCCGGAGGTAATGATTAAAAGTGTGAGTTTGCTTTTATGTAGCGTGCGGCGCATACCCTTTATCCACCGGGTTAATTCGGCGTCATCGAGCTTATCCCATTGCGCTGCGCTGCTGTTAAATATCACCAGTCCGTTTTTACTGCCAAGCGTACGCAGAAAATCATTTTCCAGCAGCAAAAGACTCCGTTTGCTTTTGGAAAGAGAAAATAGCGGGATACGGTCGGGGCCGCCGATCGGGTCGGGCGTCAGGAGATCACGAGGCGGTTGATCAGCGCTGATGAGCGTGACGGCCTGCTGATGTGAAATCACCTGTCGAATCAACATGCGGGCGTCATCCTGCCGTGCACACGTCACCCAATAACAGCCAGGCGTTTGCAATGCCGTTAATTCAGGCTGAACATGCAACAGCCCTAGCGAAAAAGAATTTTTCATATTGAATTCGTTATTTTTCCAGTCCAGGCTAGCTTATTATAGACAGGCCAGGATGTAACCTGAGAAATTTAAACATTGCCAATGACAAACTGGCTCACAACGTCTGGCAAATGCAGCGTTGCTGAAAATCTTTTTGAACCTCCTTTTTATGCGCAGGCGACTATTCTGAGTCTGACAGTGTTTTATCTTTGGCGAACAGTAATGAAAAATCCAAATCTTCATACCCCTGAGGCCGCCGATGGCGATCGTCAGGATGATATTAGTGCTTTGCGTGACGCCTTTTCTTTGCACGCTTTTCGCTATGTCGATATTGCGCGCGAAGAGCGTCTGAAAGAGATTTTGTCACGCTGGACGCTGTTAGCCGAAACGGTCCCCAGCCAGCCTGAGCAACCTCACTGATGCCGCAGATAGCGCTTCAGGGCGTGCGGGGCGGTGTCGGCACAACGTCTCTTTGTGCCGGACTGGGCTGGGCGCTGGCGGCTCTCGGCGAGCGGGTGTTGCTGATCGACGGCTCGCCGGTTAGTCAGCTCGGCATGCATTTCAATCTGCCCGCTCAGCAGGAGAATGGCTGGATGAAAGCCCTGTGCGAAGGGGGAGACTGGCAGCACAGCGCGCTGTGCTATCCCCATGGGCCTGACTTGCTGCCACATGGTGTGCTTTCTCATCAGCATTCTTTGACTATCACCCGTCAGAATGAGTCTGTCGCCGCACCGATGCTCCAGGTATTGCCGGACCTGCAGGCGCGCTATCAGTGGATTATTTTTGATCTGCCTGCCGACTCCCTGCCGTGGCATGAAACACTCTATCAACAGCTGGACGGCATACTCTGTGTCATCCAGCCTGACGCCAATTGTCATTTGCGCCTTAGCCAGCGCCGCTTTCCGGCGCGCACCCGCTTTGTTATCAATCAGTTTAATGCTAACAGCCGTCTGCAGCAGGATCTGCATCAGCTTTGGATGGCTTCACTGGCGCAGCTGATACCGCTGCTGATTCATCGCGATGAGGCGCTGGCAGAGGCGCTGATGATGAAGCAGCCGGTCGGTGAATATCGGCCACATGCGTTAGCCAGCGAGGAGATCATCACGCTGGCTAACTGGCTGTTACTCAATCTGAAGGGAGTAAATTCTTGAATCCGTTGCGCTGGCTGTTGACTGCGCCCGCCTGGCAATCGCTGCATCGGGGCTATACCACTGCGCGAGGCAATGGTGCCTCCCGCTTCGCCAGCGCACTTCATCTTTTCTGGTCTGTTCTGGGCCTGATGCTGCTCCGCTTCGAAAGCCCGGGCTGGCAGAGTGTGATTCAGCAGCGCCGCCGCCTCTATCCGCACATCTCACCGGAGCGTCCGCGTCCGCTGGATATCCTGCGCTATCTGATCCAGACACTGTGGCTGATTATGATCCGGCTCCCCCAGGCGAGCGCCCGCGATGGCGTTAAGGGCCTGAGCGCACTTTCTGGCTGGCGGCAGCACGGCTATCGCTGGCTGGACAACGTTATTGCCCGCTCGCAAACCCAGGGCATTGATACGCGCATCGAACAGCGACTGAAGCGCCTGTCGCCGCCGATGCGACGCAGCCTCTTTGTCGTGACGGCTCTCTTTGCCTCACTGCTGGCGCTGCTCTGTATCAGCCAGCCCTTTGGTCTGATGACGCAGTTTATTTTTGTCGTACTGCTCTGGGGTCTGGCGATGCTGGTCCGGCGCATTCCGGGTCGTTTTCCTACCATGATGCTGATCGTGCTGTCGTTGACCGTGTCGTGCCGCTACCTCTGGTGGCGCTATACCTCGACGCTGAACTGGGACGATCCGCTGAGCCTGATCTTTGGTTTGCTGCTTATTGCAGCAGAGACCTACGCCTGGGTGGTGCTGGTGCTGGGCTATTTCCAGACGCTGTGGCCGCTTAACCGGCAACCCGTCTCCATGCCGGCTGACCGTTCGCAGTGGCCATCGGTGGACCTGCTGGTGCCGACCTATAACGAAGCTCTTAGCGTTGTCAGACCGACGCTCTATGCTGCGCTGGGTATCGACTGGCCGAAAGATCGCCTGAATATCTATCTCCTTGACGACGGCAACCGGCCGGAATTCCGCGAGTTTGCCACCAGCATTGGCATTAACTATGTGGCGCGTCCCTCTAACGAACATGCCAAGGCGGGGAACATCAACCACGCGCTGAAAAACTACTGCCGCAGCGACTTCGTGTCGATCTTTGACTGCGACCATGTGCCGACACGCGCTTTTTTACAGATGGCCATGGGCTGGTTTATCAAAGATCCCCGGCTGGCGATGCTGCAGACGCCGCATCACTTCTTTTCGCCCGATCCGTTTGAGCGCAATCTCGGGCGGTTTCGCCGTACGCCGAATGAGGGTTCGCTCTTTTATGGGCTGGTGCAGGACGGTAACGATACCTGGGACGCCGCCTTCTTCTGTGGCTCCTGCGCCATTCTGCGCCGCACTGCGCTGGAAGAGATTGGCGGTATTGCCGTAGAAACCGTCACTGAAGATGCCCATACATCGCTGCGTCTGCACCGGCGTGGCTACACCTCGGCCTACATCCGCATTCCTCAGGCGGCCGGGCTGGCGACCGAAAGTCTGTCAGCGCATATCGGGCAGCGTATTCGCTGGGCACGCGGGATGGTGCAGATTTTCCGCCTTGATAACCCGTTGTTTGGTAAGGGGTTGAAGTGGGTACAGCGGCTCTGTTATGCCAACGCTATGCTGCACTTTTTGTCCGGTATTCCGCGGCTGATCTTCCTGCTGGCACCGCTGGCGTTTTTACTCTGCCATGCCTACATCATCTATGCGCCTGCCCTGGCGATCGCTATCTATGTTTTACCTCACATGCTGCACACCAGCCTGACCAACTCGCGTATTCAGGGGCGCTGGCGTCACTCTTTCTGGAGCGAAGTTTACGAGACGGTGCTGGCCTGGTATATCGCCCGGCCTACTACCGTGGCGCTGTTCAATCCTCACAAGGGTAAGTTTAACGTCACGGCGAAAGGCGGACTGGTCGAGGAGCAGCATCTGGACTGGGTGATAACCAAACCCTATATGTTGCTGGTGTTGCTTAATGTGGCGGGCGTGTTGATGGCGTTCTGGCGCATGCAGCACGGTCCGGCCAACGAGATACTGACCGTCTGCGTAAGTCTGATTTGGGTGCTCTATAACATGATTATTCTTGGCGGTGCGGTGGCGGTTTCCGTTGAAGCCCGGCAGATCCGCGAGGCGCACCGTGTAGAGATCGCCATGCCGGCCGCCATCGCACGCGAAGATGGTCATATGCTGCCCTGCACGCTGCGTGACTACTCGGATGGCGGCGTCGGGCTGGAGATGCGCGAGCCGGATGCGCTGCGGGAGAATGAAAAAGTGTGGCTGCTGCTGCGTCGTGGACAGCAGGAGTTCAGCTTCCCCTGCCAGGTGCAGCGTGTCTTTGGCCACCGGGCTGGCGTGCGTCTCCATCAGCTGACCACCCAGCAGCATATTGAATTTATCCAGTGTACCTTCGCTCGCGCCGATACCTGGGCACTGTGGCAGGACGGTTTTCCGGAAGATAAGCCGGTGCAAAGCCTCGCCGATATCATGATCCTCGGTTTCAAAGGTTACCTGCGCCTGGCGGAATATGGCCCGCCGCAGTTACGTCGGCTGTTTAACCTGCTTACCGTTGGGGTGAGCTGGCTGGCTTCGCTGTTGCCGCAAGGCATCCGTGCGCCAGCTTCAAAAAACGCATTGAGTTGATGATATGACGATAACGAGAGTAAACAGGTGGGTCGCTGCGCTGCTGTTGGGTTCCACAACACTAAGCTGCGCCCTGGCGCAGGAAAATATGGCGGTCACTCCCGGAGAAACTGCGGTGCAATCTTTGCCGCCACAGCCTGCTGCACCGCTGCGTAACAGTCAGCTGAGCTTTGTTAAGCTGGCACCACCGCCGGGTAGCATGACGCTGAGCGGAACACGTACCAGCGGGCAGATCGAGTTCGGTGTGCGCAGTGATGAGGTGGTGACGCGTGCGCTGCTTAATCTTACCTATCGGCCCTCGCCTGCGCTGCTACCTGTGCTGTCGCAGCTGAAGGTTTATCTCAACGATGAGCTGATCGGCCTGATCACCATTACCCCGGACCAGCCGGGTAAAGAGATTCAGACGCAGCTGGCAATCGATCCTCACTATATTGCTGACTTTAACCGCGTGCGCTTTGAGCTGGTTGGTCACTACGCCAACATCTGCGAAAATCCGGCCAACAGCACCATCTGGCTTGATATCGGCAAAGAGAGCGGCATCGATCTGACGCTGCAAAAACTGCCGCTGAAAAATGACCTCTCCCATTTTCCTGAACCCTTTTTTGATACCCGCGACACGCGACCGCTGACCTTGCCGATGGTGTTTGCTGCCCAGCCGGACATAAAGCAGCAGCGGGCTGCCGCGATTCTCGCCTCCTGGTTCGGCAGCAAAGCTGCCTGGCGCGGACAGCGCTTTCAGGTGCTCTACAATCAGCTGCCGCAACAGCAGCATGCTGTGGTGTTTGCCACCAACGATGCGCGCCCGGATTTTCTGAAAGATTTGCCGCCGGTTGTAAAGCCGACCGTGGAGATAGTGAGTCAGCCTGACAGTCCCTATGAAAAAATGCTGCTCATCCTGGGACGCAACGACGACGATTTGCTGACGGCGGTGCAGGGGATTGCGCAGGGTGAGTTGCTGTTACGCGGGGACACCTCGACCATCGACCGCGTTACGCTGCTGGCACCGCGCCAGCCCTATGATGCGCCAAACTGGGTGCGCACCGATCGCCGCACCACCTTTGCTGAACTGACTCAGTATGAAAACCAGCTGCAGTCTGACGGCCTGCAGCCCAATCCCATCAGCCTGACGCTGAATCTGCCGCCCGATCTCTTCCTGGTTCGCGCGCGCGGCATCGACATGGATCTGAGCTATCGCTATACCGCGCCTTTCCAGTCGGATGGCTCACGGCTGGCGGTGAACCTGAATAATCAGTTCATCCAGGATTATCCGCTACCGCCTAAAAACACGGCCGGTCAGCAGTTGCTGCATATTCCCCTGATTCAGGGAATGCTGGACAAAAACCATGAACTGCTGATTCCGGCGTTACGCCTGGGTGTGGTTAACCAGCTGCGCTTCGATTTTGACTATGCCAACACCTTTATTGGTGGCAATGCTGACGGGCGTTGTGAAACCGTGACGCCGGTCGGTCATCATGTGGTGGTGGACGACAGTTCCAGCATCGATTTTTCTGGCTATCGCCACTACATCGAAATGCCATCACTGCGTGCCTGGGCAAATGCGGGCTTCCCGTTCAGCCGTTATGCCGATCTGGCGCAAACCCTGGTGCTGATGCCGCCAAAACCAGACGTCCAGCAGGTCAGCACACTGTTGAATGCGATGGGCAATAGTGGTGCACAGACTGGCTATCCGGCACTGCGCGTTCAGTTGACCGACGACTGGGCCACGGCGAAAAAGCAGGATGTGGATCTGCTGATGATCGGTGTCATCCCCAAAGATCTTCAGAATGACCTGCGGATCCCGGCGCTGGTCGACGCCACCGCCAGCTGGCTGAAAGAACCCGTGCGACGGGTCACGCCACAGATGAATCCGCAAAGCGGTCGCGATCAGACGGCAGAAAGCACCACTGCCATCAGCTCCCGCGGCCCGCTGGCAACGGTGATTGGCTTCCAGTCGCCGTTTTACGATCAGCGCAGCGTGGTTGCGCTGCTCGCCGATGGCACGCCGCGTGGCTGGCAACTGCTCAACGAGGCAATGAGTGACAGCGATAAGCGTGGCGCAATGTCTGGCTCCACCGCGATTATCCGCGAGTCAGGGGTTAACAGTCTGCGGGTTGGCGAGAGCTACTACGTTGGTCATCTGCCGTGGTGGGAGCGTCTCTGGTCGCTACTCTCGACCCATCCCTTCTGGCTGGCACTCTGCACACTCTTTGTGGTGGTGCTGTTCGCGCTAATGACGTGGCGTCTGATGCGAATTATTACCCGTCGTCGTTTACTGGATGAAGATGAATAACGCTCAGGTACTGCGGGCGGGCATGCTGCTTGGTGCGCTAAGTGCGCTGCCGGGGCTGGCCGCACCGACTGACGGACCGGAAGTCTCGCCAGTCGAGTGGCTGCTGGCACAGGTCCGCACCGGCGAGTCGACTAACAAATACGATCTGGTACAGCAATCGCTCTACCGGCTGGAGAAGATGGACCCGGATAATCCGCAGGTGCTTGCGGCGCGTCTGCGTCTGGCGCTGCATCAGGGCGATATCACCGCAGCGCAGACGTTGCTGGATCAGCTCAACAGGCTGGCGCCCGGCTCGACGGCGGCGCGTGAGTCTGCCGCAGGCCTGCGCATGATGTCGCCAGAGGGGCGGCAGCAACTGCAGCAGGCGCGATTGCTTGCTACCTCAGGGCGGCTGGCGGAAGCAAAAAGCGCGTACGATGCGCTGTTCAACGGCGTGTTTCCCGATCCCAACATCGCCCTGGAGTACTGGCGGCTGATGGCGCGCCTTCCTGGCCAGGAAGAGGTCGTATGGCAGCAGCTGCAGGCGATGGAACAGCGCTATCCGGGCAACGTTGGCGTCGGATTGCAGATTGCCCGCATGGCATTTGCCCGGCAGCAGTCGGCGCAGGCGATAGTCCAGCTGAAGCGGCTGGCGGAAAGCAGCGGCGGGCGTGATGCCGCGGCTGATCTCTGGCTGAAACAGATTAACGATCAACCGGTCAGCGACAGTAGCGTCGCGCAGTTGAAAGAGTATCTCACCGTCTTCACCGAGGGCGATGCGCATCAGCAGGGCCTGGAGGCGCTCTCGAAGCAGCAGACGACGCTGGCCGATCCCGCTTATCGCGAACGGATGCGCGCGCTGGCGCTGGTCGATGCAGGCAATGTGAATAACGCGATGGCGATCCTGAACCGGGCACTGAAAGCGAATCCCGATAATGCCGAATTAATGGGGGCGATGGGGCAGACCCAGGCCCGCGCGGGCCATCGTGATGCCGCCATTCTCTGGCTGGAACGCGCCATCAAAGCGGGACAGCAGAGCACGCTGATCGGCAAATGGCAGTCGCTGCTGCAGAGCAATCGCTACTGGCTGGCGATTGAGCAGGGCGATAAAGCGCTGGCGCAGCATGATATTGAAGGGGCCGGACAGCACTATCGTGCGGCCCAGAAGTATGACAGCAGCGACAGCTATGCCCTGATTGGCCTGGGTGATGTGGCGATGGCGCGTAAAGATGCGGCGGGCGCAGAACAGTTCTGGCAGCGCGCGCGACGGCTGGATGGCACCAATATCACCGCAGTGCGTCGGCTGGCGGGGCTTTATCAGGCTGTGTCGCCTGCACGCGAGCTGGAATTTATTACTACCTTACCCGCCGGGCAGCAGCGCGCCCTGGCTGACACGCTGCGCCTGCTGCGCAGCGATAGCCTGCGCACGGAAGCAGATGCTCTGGCGCAGCAGGCTCGCTGGCCGCAGGCGGCAGAGAAATATCGCCAGGCACGGGAGCTGGCTCCGGATGACGTCTGGCTCAGTTACCGGCTGGCTGGCGCGCTGCGTAACAGTGGTGACGTGCAGCAGGCGCAGACGATAATGCGCGCGGTCGCGCAGCAACATCCGCAGGATGCGACTGCACTTTACGCGACCGCACTCTGGTTCTCGGGCAACGATAACGACAGCGAGGCACTGGCCACGCTGCATCGTCTGCCCGATGCGCAGTGGAGCAGCGATATGCGTCAGCTGGCTGACCGCCTGAAACAGAATCAGATCTATGCCCAGTCCGAGGCGCTGCGCGCCGCCGGGCGGGAGCCGGCAGCCGTAACGCTGCTTGAGCAGCAGCCAGTTTCCAGCCGACGTGACCTGACGCTGGCCGACTGGGCACTGGCACGCGGTGACGCGCTGCAGGCGCTGGCAGGCTATCAGCAGGTACTGTCTCGCGAGCCGGAAAACGGCGATGCGGCGCTGGGACGAATCGAAGCGCTGGTTGCCCTGCAGCGCAACAGCGAAGCCCTACAGGCGCTTGAGCAACAGCCGCCGATTCAGGCGAGTGTCAATGCGGACAGGCGTGCTGCGCTGGCGTGGCAGGCGGTGGGTGAAACCACGCGGGCTGCCGTGCTGTTTAGCGATCTGAAACAGCGCGCCGCCTCGCTGCCACCTTCTCAGGATAAGGCGCTGGTGTTTCGTGATGCGGCACGACTTGAACGTTCGCAGCAGCAGCCTGAACAGGCACTGGCCGATTATCGTCAGGCGATGACGGCCAGCGGTATTGATAGCAGTGGCAATATCAGCCGCGCCACCCGCAACGATCCGCAGGATGAGTGGCTGAAGCGCAGCCTGCGCAGCGACACGGCCGATCTCTATCGTCAGCAGCAAACCACGCTGACAGTGCAGCAGGACTATTCACGCAACAGCGGTACGGGCGGCATCTCTGACTTTACGGCGCACACCACCATGCTGCAGGCGGAACATCCGTTTGCCGATGGGCGCGGCTTTTTCCGGCTCGACCGGGTGGACGTTTCCGCAGGGACCTTTACCACCCGAAACGGTAGCTTTAATGATTTATTTGGCAGCTGTGACGATGTGAATTCCGGCGGCTGCACTTCTCAGACTCACCAGCGTGACAGTGGCACGGCGCTGGCCGCTGGCTGGCATAATGCGATCTGGTCGGCCGACCTCGGCACCACGCCGCTGGGTTTTGAAGTCACTAACTGGACCGGCGGCCTGAGCTGGAAAACCGATGTGAAGCAGCTCGGTGTGACGCTGACCGCTTCACGCAGGCCAATTGCCAGTTCGCTGCTCTCCTATGCCGGGACGCGCGATCCGGCAGTCAACGGCAGTAAAAGCTGGGGCGGTGTGGTGGCAACGGGCGGCAGCATCGGGCTGAGTTACGATCAGGGCGGTGCGCATGGTGTCTGGGGCGACATCAGTGCGCATCAGATCACCGGCAAGAATGTCGCTGATAACAGCCGCGAGCGCCTGATGGGCGGCTATTACTACAAGCTGATCAACACCGACAATCGCCGTGCGACCATCGGGCTGAACAGCATGCTCTGGCACTATCAGAAGGATCTCAGTGATTACACCTTCGGCCAGGGCGGCTACTACAGTCCACAGCAATATCTCTCCTTTGCTGTGCCGGTCACCTGGCGGCAGCGTACGGAGAACTGGTCATTTGATCTGGGCGGTTCAGTTTCGTGGTCACATTCGAAAACGGATGCGCAGCAGCGTTATCCGGTTAATCCTGGCTTCACCCTTGCCAGCAATCCCTCTTCCGCAAGCAGCGCCGGCGGGGGGATCGGCTACACGCTGCAGGCAGTAGTTGAGCGGCGGCTGACGTCGGCGTGGTTTGTAGGAGCAGGTGTCGATATTCAGCAGGCGAAAGATTACACCCCGAGCCACGGCCTGATCTATGTACGCTATGCTGCCGGGGGCTGGGAAGGGGATCTGGATATGCCGCCACAGCCGCTGGTTCCCTACGCAGATTTTAAATAATCCCGATCGGGAAAAAGCCGGACTTTTCAGACGGTAAAAAAGTCAGTTTATGGGATATACTGGCGGGCATTGTACTGTCTGCTATCTGGGCTTTTTTCATCGTCAGGAGAGAATTTTTGCGCGTAAGCCGGTCACTTACGATAAAGCAGATGGCGACAGTTTCGCTGGTTGCGGTTATCACCATCAGTATCTTTATCGTCATCCAACTGTTTCATTTTGTGCAGCAGCGCAGAATTGACTACGCCCAGCAGATGGAGAATATCGCGCACACCGTCCGTCAGCCGCTGTCGGAAGCGGTGCTGCGCGCCGATATTCCTCAGGCCGAACGTATTCTTCACTCCCTGAAACCGGCCGGTATTTTATCGCGCGCCGATGTGGTGCTGCCGAATGCGTTCCAGGCACTGCATGCCGATTTCGAGGTGGAAAAACCGGTGCCGCGTCTGGTCGCCCGCCTGTTTGAGCTGCCGGTACAGATTACCCTGCCGCTCTATTCAGTCGAAAATACCGGGATGCCGAAGCCGCTGGCCTATCTGGTGTTGCAGGCTAACTCGACGCGCGTCTACCAGTTTATCCTCAGCACGCTCTCGACCATGATTATCACCTATCTGTTGCTGGCGCTGATTCTTTCCGTGGCGATCAGCTGGTGCATTAACCGGCTGGTGGTGCATCCGCTGCGCAATCTCTCTCGCGAACTGCAGGAGCTGCCGCCCCAGTCGATTCTGACGCACAAGCTGTCGCTACCGCAGAGCCACCGTGATGATGAAATCGGTATGCTGGTCCGTAGCTACAACCGCAATCAGCAGGTGCTGGAGTCAATCCATGATGAGATGAGCCGGCTGACGACCCATTTTCCCGTCACCGATCTGCCCAACCGCACTCTGTTTCTGGCGCTGGTCGATCAGTGCATGCGCATGCCTGAACAGTCACTGGGTCTGATGGTCATCCGCATTGAAACCCTCCAGGAAGCTAACGGCGTACTCAGCGATGAGCAGCGCGATACACTGATGCTGACGCTGGTGGAGAAGATCCGTAATACCCTGGACGACCATACTTTGCTGGCGCAGACCGGGACCAGCGATTTTGTCCTGCTAATGAAGCGTGCAAGCAATCCGTTCCGCGCGCTGCGTCTGGCGCGTAATCTGATGATTCGCCTTAATCAGCCGGTTAACCTCCATCAGCTCCAGCTGCGCCCAAATCTCAGCATCGGTCTGGCGCTGCATGAGGATCAGCCGCTGAGCGCGAATGAGCTGCTTGACCGCGCGACGTCGGCGATGATGTCGGCCCGTCATCAGGGCAAAAATCAGATCCTGTTCTTTGATGCCGCACTGACTGAGCGCGCGCAGAAGCGTCTGACTCAGGAGCATGACATCCTGCAGGGTCTGCATGATGATCAGTTCGCGCTTTACCTGCAACCGCAGGTCGATATGCGGACCGGCGCGTTAACCGGCGCCGAAGCCCTGTTGCGCATGCGCCAGCCAGACGGCAGTTATGGTCTTACCGAAGAATTTATTGCCAGCGCCGAAGAGATTGGCGTGATTAGCGCGATAGGTCGCTGGGTGTTTGAAGAGGCGTGCCGCATTCTGGCTGGCTGGCAGCGCCAGGGCATTATGCTGCCGCTGAGTGTGAATATTTCCGCTGTGCAACTGCGGGACACCGGCGTGGTCTCTCATCTGCAAGCCCTGCTGACGCGCCACCGCATCGCACCCGACACGCTGGTGCTGGAAGTGACAGAGACCGCTCAGCTTGATGATGCAGAACAGGCGATGTCGATGCTGCGCCTGTTGCAGCAGACCGGCGTCGCCGTGGCCCTGGATGATTTTGGCATGGGCTACTCCAACCTGAACTATCTGCATCAGCTGAAAGCGTTGCCGGTAAACAAGCTGAAGATGGATCGCAGCTTCGTGGCGGCGCTACCGCATGACGACACAATGGTCCGTATCGTCGCGGCTATCGCCGAGATTATCCACCTTGAAGTGATTGCCGAAGGCGTGGAAACAGCCGAGCAGCGCGACTGGCTTCTGGCGCGCGGTATCGCTATCGGGCAGGGCTATCTCTACGCTGAAGCCCTGCCTCTGACCCGATTTAATCAGGCGTGGATTGAAAACTCCTCACTGCCGCAATAATTGCCTGATTCATTGATTTTGCGAGAATTTTAGTTACAAAACCCCTTGCTGAAGCGTTTCAGTTCAGAATTACGATCCCAGGGTTTCCTGGGCGTTTGTCACCCTGTATTAATCACGTAAACAGAGTGTTATTTTCGGGTTACTGTCAGGCGCTACCTCTGTTGCCTGACAGTCACAATAACGAATCCGACAACATCACCTCACGGCGTTAGTGGACACCTGTTTATGAAAACCTCACTTTTTAAAAGCCTTTATTTCCAGGTGCTGATGGCGATTGGCATCGGCGTTTTGTTAGGCCATTTTTACCCGGAGTTAGGGACCCAGATGAAGCCGCTGGGAGATGCCTTTGTTAAGTTAATCAAGATGATTATCGCCCCGGTCATTTTCTGTACCGTGGTGACCGGCATCGCTGGCATGGAAAGCATGAAAGCGGTAGGACGGACCGGTGCGGTTGCGCTGCTCTATTTTGAAATTGTCAGCACCATCGCGCTGCTTATCGGCCTGATCGTGGTGAACGTGGTGCAGCCAGGTGCCGGGATGAACGTTGATCCTGCCACGCTGGATGCCAAAGCTGTGGCGATGTACGCGCAGCAGGCTGAGCAACAGGGTGTCGTCGCTTTCCTGCTGGATATTATCCCCAACAGCGTGATTGGCGCCTTTGCCAGCGGCAACATTCTGCAGGTACTGCTGTTTGCCATTCTGTTTGGTTTTGCCCTGCATCGTCTGGGTAACACCGGCACGCTGATTTTCAACGTGATTGAAAATTTCTCAAAAGTGATTTTCGGCATTATCAATATGATCATGCGTCTGGCACCGATAGGGGCATTTGGCGCAATGGCGTTCACCATCGGTAAATATGGCGTGGGTTCACTGGTGCAACTCGGCCAGCTGATTATCTGTTTCTATATCACCTGTATTCTGTTTGTGGTGATTGTGCTGGGGCTGATTGCGCGTCTGTTTGCCGGGTTCAGCATCTTCAAGTTTATCGCCTACATAAAAGAAGAGCTGCTGATTGTGCTGGGGACTTCCTCTTCCGAATCTGCGCTGCCGCGCATGCTGGATAAGATGGAGAAGCTGGGCTGCAAGAAATCGGTGGTCGGGCTGGTGATTCCCACCGGCTATTCCTTTAACCTGGACGGCACCTCGATTTACCTGACCATGGCGGCGGTATTTATTGCTCAGGCGACCAATGCGCACATGGATATCTTCCATCAGATTACGCTGCTGGTGGTGCTGCTGCTCTCTTCCAAAGGTGCGGCGGGGGTAACCGGAAGTGGATTCATCGTGCTGGCGGCGACGCTCTCTGCGGTGGGCCATCTGCCGGTGGCGGGTCTGGCGTTGATTCTCGGTATTGACCGCTTTATGTCCGAAGCCCGTGCGCTGACTAACCTGATTGGTAACGGTGTAGCGACCGTGGTGGTGGCGAAATGGGTCGACCAGCTGGATCATAAACAGCTGACCGATACGCTGGCAGGCCGAAATAAAGAGAATAAAGCGACTGAATCTTCAATTTAATCATTGAATTTAACTTAAATCCCCACAAATGCCCGCTGTCGCTTGCCCTGACAGCGGGCATTTGCATAATAAACCCCACTTGTTTTTTTTGACGTTTTTCACTTCGTTACGCGACATCCTGAGCTTCCTGTGGTCAAACACTTTGTTGTTGGATAACAGCGCGATTCGGCGCCAGCCGATTCGTTAATAACAGCGGCAATATGCGCCAGTGATAACAATATTTGAATTATTTGAGTAGGGGTTCACATGCAGGGCACCAGAATTCGGCTTTTGGTTGGTGGATTAGTGCTGGCAAGCAGCTTTGGTCTCCAGGCAGAAACGCTGCAACCGGATCCGGCCTGGCAGGAAGGCAAGCTGGATAATGGATTTAACTGGCAGTTACTGGCCACACCGCAACGCCCCAGCGACCGCATTGAACTGCGGCTGGTGGTGAATACCGGTTCGCTGGTAGAGAGTGCGCAACAGACGGGCTTCAGTCATCTGCTGTCGCGCCTGGCGATGGTGCATAACACCGCGCTTGATAACAACCAGCAACGCGCGCTATGGCAACAGGCGATGGATCCACAGCGTCCGCTGCCGCCTGTCATTACCTCCTATGACTCCACCCAATATAATCTGAGTCTGCCGAATAACCGTCCCGAACTGCTGAAAGAAGCACTGAACTGGCTGGCGGCCACGGCGGGCAATATGGCTATCACCGAACAGGTGGTCAACACTGCGCTGGCCGCCTCCGATCCGGTGGCGACCTGGCCGAAAGATTCGCAGGATGTCTGGTGGCGCTACCGCCTGAAGGGCTCTGCGCTGCTGGCGCACGATCCCGCCGCGCAGCCGCGCGCACCCGTCGATTTAACCCAGCTCAACGATTTTTATCATCAGTGGTACACCCCTGATGCGATGACGCTCTACGTTGTTGGCAATGTTGATAGCCGGAACCTTTCTGAGCAGATCAACAAAACCTTCTCGGCGCTAACCGGGAAACGTGAAACGCCTGCACCTCTGCCCACCCTGTCGCCGCTGCCGCACGAGCCGGTGAATCTGGTGAGCAGCAACATGACGCAGGATCGTCTCTCACTGGTGTGGGATACGCCGTGGCAACCGATTCGGGACTCCCAGAATCTGCAACGTTACTGGCAGGGCGACCTGGCCCGTGAAGCGCTGTTCTGGCATGTCCAGCGTGCACTCAGCGACAGCAAGGCGCAGGGCATCCAGGTAGGATTTGATTGCCGCGTGCTCTATCAGCGTGCGCAGTGCTCGATCAACATGGACGGGCGCAACGACAACCTGGCGCAGAATATGAATCTGGTGGCGCGCGAGCTGGCGAACGTGCGTGATAAAGGCATTCCGCAGGAGGAGTTTGATGCGCTGATGGCGCAGAAGCTGCTGGAGCTGAATAAGCTCTTTACCACCTATGCCCGCACCGATACCGATGTGCTGATGAGCCAGCGCCTGCGATCTCAGCAGAACGCCGTGGTCGATATTGCGCCTGAGCAGTATCAGAAGCTGCGTCAGACTTTCCTGGCCGGCCTGACCCGTGAACAGTTGAACCAGGAGCTGCGCCAGCAGCTGACGCAGGAACTGATGATGGTTCTGATTCAGCCGGAAGGTGAAGCGGAAACCAACGTGAAGAGCCTGCAGGAGAGCTGGGACAAAGTGATGTCACCGGCAGCGGCACCGGCGACCAGCAATGAAGCCAGTCCGCCGGATAGCAACGTCAAAGACGTTCCGCCCGCCGCTTAACGTCAGGTTTTTGCCCTGAGCCACTCGGTCACTAACATCGGCCAGCTGGCGAGGGGCAAATCTGCCACGCCACGGATACCAAATCCGTGCCCGCCTTTCTGATAGAAATGCACCTCTGCCGGCACCTTATGCTCACGCAGCGCGCCAAAAAACGCCATGCTGTGATTCACCGAGACATCATCATCGTCGGCGGCGTGGATCAACAGTGTCGGTGGCACCAGCGGATGAACACGGGTTTCCATTGAATAGGCTTCAATGGTTTTCTGATCCGGCCACGCCCCCAGCAGGCGGGTTCTGGCACCCTCATGGGCAATGCCATCACGCATGCTGATCAGCGGATAAACCAGTACCATCGCATCCGGACGCGGCGAGAAGTTTTCTGCGCCATCCTGCACCGGATAGAGTTTCTCTGCGAAACGCGTTCCCAGACTGGCTGCCACGTGGCCGCCCGCCGAAAAGCCCATCATCACAATGTATTTACCGTTCAGGCCACGCTGTGCCCGTTCACGCAGGACGCGAACCGCACGCTGCGCATCGGCCAATGGCGCGTCGGGACCTTCATGATGTCCATCATAGGGCAGGCGATAGGTCATGACCGCCAGGGTGTAACCCATCGATGTAAAGAAGGTGGCCAGGGCGCTGCCTTCACGATCGATCATCACGCGCTGATAGCCACCGCCCGGTGCAACCAGCAGGGTAATCCCGTTTGATTCGACCGGATGCCAGATCGCCATCTCCGGGCAACGTACGCCGGTCGCTGCGCGATCGTAAGGCTCATACTCTTTTGCCATATCGACGATCTGCGGCTCTGCGCGCGAATCGCTGGCGCCTGGCGCATCACCGTGTGGCCAGATATTAATAATTTCTGTGTGCATAAATAGCTCCTGATGCGGGGAATATTTTAATTGTTTTGTTCGCGGCCGGAGAGAACAGCGTCCTGCTGTCTTTTGATTAAAAGATGGTCTTTTTTCAGGCAGTCGTCCATCCGAAAAGGGCAAATCTGACCAGATTCGGACTATGCCTGGTGGTGGATCTATTTATATAAATGATTAATTTTAATCAATAAATTATAAGGCGGATTGAAGAGGGATGCCGCTGGAAGTCCGTCATTAACCACGAATTTGCAGCTTAAGGTAAATGGCTGGCATGGCTCGCTTTGTTAGCCAAAATTTACCGGATATCACGCTGTGTGCTGTTCAGACAGCATAATGATTTTACCGCCAGAATCACGTTCACTTCGCTGCAGGGGCTTAAGTGCCAGTCTCATTTGGGAATGTTCAGCGTCGGGCAGTTTCCTGTTGGTTGATGAGGTTTAACATAACATCAGCCGTTCATTCACAACGGTAAGATGAATTCCATGTTTGATAACGATCTCTCTACCCGGCAAACCTTCTCTCGTTTGTGGCCGACGATTTCTCCCTTCAGACTGGGGCTGGTGGTTGCGGGTGTCGCCCTGATCGTCAACGCAGCAATCGATCCATTGATGCTGACGTTGCTGAAGACGCTGCTTGACGATGTGATTGGCAGGAATAACCACGGCATTCTGATCTGGATGCCGCTGGTGATTATCGGGCTGATCCTGGTCCGCGGTGTGAGCGGCTATATCTCCAGTTACTGTATCTCCTGGGTGTCAGGCAAAGTGGTCATGGCGCTGCGTTGTCGACTGTTCAGCCATATGATGGGCATGCCGGTGGCTTTTTTTGATCAGCAATCAACCGGCACGTTGCTCTCACGTATCAGCTACGACTGCGAACAGGTCGCCTCCTCTTCGTCCGGTTCGCTGGTGACGGTGGTCCGTGAGGGAGCCTCTATTCTTGGCCTGTTTGTGATGATGTTCTACTACAGCTGGCAGCTTTCCCTGATCCTGCTGGTGCTGGCACCCATTGTGTCGCTGGCGATTCGCATCGTCTCCAGGCGCTTTCGCGGTATCAGCAAGAACATGCAGAACACCATGGGGCAGGTAACGTCTCATGCAGAGCAGATGCTGAAAGGCCATAAAGAGGTACTGATGTTCGGCGGCCAGCAGGTCGAGACGACCCGCTTCGAACAGGTCAGCAACAACATGCGTCGCCAGGGGATGAAAATGGTCTCAGCGACCTCGCTCTCCGATCCGATTATTCAGCTGCTCGCCTCCTCTGCGCTCGCCTTTGTGCTCTATGCGGCGAGTTTTCCCTCTGTGATGGCCACACTGACGGCGGGTTCTATCAGTGCGGTGTTTTCCGCCATGCTGATGCTGATGCGTCCGTTAAAGTCACTGACTAACGTTAACGCCCAGTTCCAGCGCGGTATGGCTGCCTGTCAGACACTGTTTGCCATCCTGGATACTGAACAGGAGAAAGATGAGGGAACATACGTGGTTGAACGCGCGACCGGCAATATAGAATTTCGCGATGTCACCTTTACCTATCCGGGATCGGAAACGCCCGCGCTGGAGCATATTAACCTGACCATTCCCGCCGGTAAAACTGTGGCGCTGGTGGGCCGTTCCGGTTCGGGTAAATCGACTCTCGCCAGCCTGCTGACACGCTTTTACGACATCGACAGCGGAGAGATTTTGCTGGATGGTCATGCGCTGCGTGATTACACCCTGGCCTCGCTGCGTGAGCAGGTGGCACTGGTCTCTCAGCACGTTCACCTGTTCAACGACACGGTCGCCAACAACATCGCTTATGCCCGTACCGACGTCTTCAGCCGCGAGGCGATCGAAAAGGCGGCACAGATGGCTCATGCTATGGAATTCATTAGTAAAATGGATAACGGGCTGGATACAGTGATTGGAGAGAACGGGGTGCTGTTGTCGGGTGGACAGCGCCAGCGCATTGCGATTGCCCGCGCCCTGCTGCGCGACAGTCCAATTCTGATCCTCGACGAGGCGACCTCGGCGCTGGATACCGAATCTGAACGCGCCATTCAGTCTGCGCTGGAGACGCTGCAGCAGAACCGGACCACGCTGATCATCGCTCACCGGCTTTCGACCATTGAAAAGGCCGATGAAATTCTGCTGGTAGAGGAGGGGAGGATTGTGGAGCGCGGCTCGCATCAGCAGCTCCTGCAGAAGAACGGCGCGTATACACGGCTCTATAAGATGCAGTTCAGTCAGCCGCTGTGTGCGTAAAAGGTGTGAATGCCAGAAGCTAAAAAATGCGCCTCCGGGCGCATTTTTCGTCATCTGCATTCGCCGATCGATCTTCACGACGCTAACGGCTACAGCATCATTCAGGCATCGCCTCTGCCGGAATTATCGCGCCGCGATGCTGAATCACGATACTGGCTGTCAGATGCCCACGCTGCGCGGCTTCCTCCGCAGAAGCCCCGGTCAGACGGCGCGCCAGATACCCGGCACTGAATGAATCACCGGCAGCAGTCGTATCGATCACCTTCTCTTTCGCCAGACGCACCGCAGGCACATCAATCAGCGGCGCATCGCCGGTGACCACCAGACAGGAATCGGCACCGCGCTTAATCACGATTTCGCTGGCGCCCGCCTGACGGGTTCGCGCGATAACCTCTTCCAGCGGCGCTTCGCCCCACAGCAGATGCTCATCATCCAGTGTCAGGAAGGCGATATCGGTACAGTTCAGCATGGCGCGATACGCAGCCTGCGCACTGGCGCGATCGGCCCATAAACGCGGGCGGTAGTTATTATCAAAAATCACCTTGCCGCCATTTGCCCGGCAACGGGCCAGTAGCGTCATTAGCTTCTCACGGCTGGACGGCGGCAGAATAGCCAGACTGATGCCGCTGAGATAGAGATAATCGTAGTGCGACAATTGCCCGGCTATCTCCTCAGATTGCGGGCTATCAAGCCAGTAACGCGCCGCAGCATCGCTGCGCCAGTACCAGAAAGTACGCTCGCCATCGGCATCCGTTTCAATCACATACAGGCCCGGCATCTTATTATCGAGGCGCTGGATCAGGTCCGTATTCACCTTCTCCTGCTGCCAGGCGGCGATCATCTGATCGCTGAACGAATCCGTTCCCAGCGCAGTGACATAATCGACCCGCAACTGCTGCTCATCGACCTGGCGGGCGAGATAAACTGCCGTGTTAAGCGTATCGCCGCCAAAGCCCCGTTTGATGTTCTCACCCTTTTCGGACAGCTCAATCATGCATTCGCCAATAATGGCGATTTTCTTGTGCGTCATGGTTTCAGACCTGTAGTGAAATATCGTCCTAGTCTCGCGTCTGGTATGGCAGACGTCAATGATTTTAAAACGCCGTTTTAATTTAACTTAAGGCATGAAACAGCCTCGATCTGGCAGATAAACGCGGCTAACGTCGGCTTGTTTAGCCGATTATGTTAGCGAGACGGCTGATAAACTCGCCGTTTTATATTGCCATGCCGTTCATCTTAATATCACAGGCACTTTTGATAATCGCTCAGTCACCCATTTTGGGGACTTGTTACCACTCAGGGAAATAGCATGGTGATGGAGAGTATTAGCCAATGGCTGCCGTCTTCAAACGACCTTAAACTCCACCCGGAAACCCCGCTCTTCTGGCAACAATGTCATCGACGCTATCGGTTTCAGCCCATCTACCGGGTTACCGGTCAATTACTTGCCATTGAACTCCTGACCGCCGTGTCGCATCCTTCTGAACCGGAACGGAATCTTTCGCCTGAAGCCTGGTTTGCCGGACTCGATATTGCCCGGCGCCTGGATGTCGTGCATGAGCAGCTTGAACTGCTGGCAGAATGGAGCGAATTTTTTAAGCGCAGTGATATGGTCGCTTCGGTCAACATAGACGGTCCTTCACTGCTCGCCATTCAGCAACGACCCGCCATTCGCCGCCTGATTGCCCAGCTGCCCTGGATACGGTTTGAGCTCACCGAGCATCAGGCGCTGCCGCAGGAGGAGAAAGTGGCGAAAATACCGGAACTGGGGCCGCTGTGGCTGGATGATTTTGGTTCAGGTATGGCAAATTTCTCAGCGCTGACTGAACTGAAATATGATTACATCAAGCTGTCGCGCGACCTGTTTATTATGCTGGGCACGACGGATGAAGGGCGGAGTCTCTTTTCGATGCTGCTTGCGCTGATTAATCGTTACTGTAACGGTGTCATTGTTGAAGGGGTGGAAACGGAAGCGCAGTGGCAGCAGGTCAAAGCGTCGCCTGCGATTGCTGCACAGGGCTATTACTTTTCGCGTCCCGTCCCCTTTTCTGAATTGAATCACCTCACTCTCCAGCTTCCCTGATGCCGTTGCTCGTGGTCTCGACTATCTTTAACGCAGACCGTGAATGTGCAAGGAGAAAGCGTAATGTCGCGTACCGGGAAAATCGTCAGCTGGGTAGCAGGTATTCTGGTGCTGTTGATTGTGGTGATTATCGTTGTGATCGCTACCTTTGACTGGAACCGCCTGAAGCCCACCATTAATCAGAAAGTCTCAACAGAATTAAACCGTCCCTTTGCGATACGCGGGGATCTGGGCATCGACTGGGCACGAAATCGCGACGAGGCAGGCTGGCGGCGCTGGGTGCCGTGGCCGCAGATCCATGCGGAAGATATTATGCTGGGCAACCCGCCTGACATTTCTGACGTCACCATGGTGCATCTGCAGCGTGTCGACGCCACGCTGTCACCCCTGTCGTTACTGCATAAAGAGCTGTTCATCCCGTGGATTAAGCTGCAGCGACCCGATGCGCGACTGATCCAGACCGCCGATAAAAAGAACAACTGGACCTTTACCCTTGCTGACAGCGACAAGGATGAGAAGAATGCCGCGCCATCGGCCTGGTCCTTCCGTCTGGATAATATTCTGTTTGATCAGGGCCAGATTCGTTATCGCGACGCCATTAACCGCGCCGATGTCACGGTACAGGTCAATCCACTGGGCAAACCGGTGCCGTATACGCAGATCGCCGGAGGCGATGACCAGCAGAAAGGCGCAGGCGACTTTGTCTTTGGCTGGCAGGCCAGCGGCACCTACAACAACGAGAAACTCACTGGCGACGGCAAGATTGGGGGCATGCTGTCATTGCGAAGCCAGAACACCCCCTTCCCGATTCAGGCCGATGTGCGCAACGGCACCACGCGGGTTCAGGTGACTGGCGGTTTGCAGGATCCAATGAACCTCGGCGGGCTTAACGTGCGACTACGCTTCTCGGGCGATACGCTGGCTAATCTTTATGGCCTGACCGGTGTTCTGTTGCCTGACACACCGCCTTATGAAACTGACGGCCATCTGATAGCGAAATTCAATGGTAAAAAGGGCGCGGTCTACCGCTATGAGAAATTCAATGGTCACATTGGTGACAGCGATATTCATGGCTCGCTGATCTACAGCCAGGTCAAACCTCGCCCGACGCTCAGCGGCGAAATGACCTCTGAGCAACTGCGTATGGCCGATCTGGGTCCACTCATTGGCGTGGACTCCGGTAAAGGCAGTGAAAAAACCGCGCAGGCCAAAGCGCGTCGCGGTGAGAAATCGAACCAGCCTGCTGATCGCGTGCTGCCGCATGATAAATTCGAGACCAAAAACTGGGATGTGATGGATGCCGACGTGAAGTTCAGCGGCAAACGGATCGAACACAGTAATTCACTGCCGTTAAGCGATCTCTATACCCACTTACAGATGAAAAACGGCGATCTGCTGCTGGATCCGCTGCGCTTTGGTGTAGCGGGCGGCAATCTCAACAGCACTATCCGACTGGAGGGTGACCACTCGCCAATGCGCGGTCGGGTTGACCTTCATGTTCGTAAGCTGCAACTGCGTCAGCTCTTCCCGACGGTGGAGGCGATGAAGAACAGCCGTGGCCAGCTCAATGGCGATGCCAGCTTTACCGGCACCGGTAACTCAGTGGCCGACCTGCTGGGAACCAGTAACGGTCAACTCAAACTGCTGATGAATGACGGTCTGATCAGCCGCAGCCTGATGGAAATTGCTGGTCTCAATGTCGGTAACTATGTGGTGGGTAAACTGTTTGGCGATGACCAGGTGCGCATCAACTGCGCCGCCACCGATCTCAAACTGCAGAATGGTGTGGCAACGCCCAACCTGTTTGTGTTTGACACCGAGAACGCGATTATCAATGTCTCCGGCAACGCAAACTTCGCCAGCGAGCGGCTTGATTTGTCGGTGAATCCGGAGAGTAAAGGCATTCGCATCGTGACGCTGCGCTCGCCGCTCTATGTGCGCGGCACCTTTAAAAATCCTGATGCGGGCGTGAAAACGGGGCCACTGCTGGCGCGTGGTGCCGCTGCCGTGGCGCTGGGCGCGGTCGTAGGTCCTGCAGCGGCGCTGCTGGCACTGATCTCTCCAAGTGATAACGAAGATAACCAGTGCAGCACCGTCCTGCAGCAGATGAAGCAGAAGAAGTAACTAGTTGCGGTAGAGCACTTTGATAATGTGATAACCAAAGCCGGTCTTTACCGGCCCGTAAGGCGTCAGCAGCGGGCAGGTAAAGACCGCTTTATCAAAGGCCGGTACCATCTGTCCCTGCCGGAACTCGCCCAGATCGCCACCCTTCCGGCCGGAAGGACAGGTTGAGTGCTTCTTTGCCAGCTCCTGAAAATTGCCGCCTTTCGCCAGTTTCGCCAGAATCTCTTTTGCCAGCGCTTCCTCTTTAACGAGGATGTGTAAAGCCGCCGCGGTTTTCGCCATGTTGATATCTCGGTTGTGTATAATTGCCGCCCAGTATAAACCCCTTTCTTTTGATCTAATCAGGCGATTTCTCCTATGCGTTTAAACCCCAGCCAACAACGTGCCGTCGAATTTGTTACCGGTCCCTGTCTGGTGCTGGCGGGCGCGGGATCGGGCAAAACCCGCGTGATTACCAATAAAATCGCCCACCTGATTCGTGAATGCGGCTATCAGGCGCGCCATATCGCTGCGGTGACCTTTACCAATAAGGCCTCGCGCGAAATGAAAGAGCGTGTGGCGCAAACCCTGGGCCGCAAAGAGGCACGCGGCCTGCTGATTTCGACCTTCCATACGCTGGGACTGGAGATCATCAAACGCGAAACCGCGGCGCTGGGCATGAAGTCCAACTTCTCCCTGTTCGACGATCAGGATCAGCTTGCGCTGCTGAAAGAGCTGACCAAAGAGTGGCTGGAAGAGGATAAGACGCTGTTACAGCAACTCATTTCCACCATCTCGAACTGGAAGAATGATCTGATCGATCCGCAGGGTGCCGCCGCGCTGGCGCGTTCGCAACAGGATAATATTTTTGCTCACTGCTATGCCCTTTACAGCCAGCATCTTAAGTCGTGCAACGTGCTCGATTTCGATGACCTGATTCTGCTGCCGACGCTGCTGCTGCAGCGTAATCAGGAGGTGCGTGAACGCTGGCAGCAGCGTATCCGCTATCTGCTGGTGGATGAGTATCAGGACACCAACACCAGTCAGTATGAGCTGGTTAAACTGCTGGTTGGCGCACGGGCGCGCTTCACGGTGGTCGGCGATGACGATCAGTCCATCTACTCCTGGCGTGGTGCGCGGCCGCAGAATCTGGTGCTGCTGAATCAGGACTTCCCTGCGCTGGAGGTCGTGAAGCTGGAGCAGAACTACCGCTCTTCGCAGCGCATCCTGAAGGCGGCGAATATCCTGATTGCTAACAACCCGCACGTCTTTGAAAAAAAATTGTTTTCGGAACTGGGGCAGGGCAGCGAGCTGAAAGTGCTGACCGCTAACAGCGAAGAGCATGAGGCGGAACGGGTGACCGGCGAACTGATCGCACATCACTTTATCAACCGGACGCAGTATAAAGATTACGCGATCCTCTATCGCGGCAATCATCAGTCACGGACCTTTGAAAAGTTTCTGATGCAGAACCGCATCCCTTATCGCATCTCTGGTGGCACTTCGTTCTTCTCGCGACCCGAGATCAAAGATCTGCTCGCCTATTTGCGCGTGCTGACCAATCCTGAAGATGACAGCGCGTTCCTGCGTATCGTCAATACGCCGCGCCGTGAGATTGGCCCGGCTACGCTGCAGAAGCTCGGTGAGTGGGCCAATCTGCGCAGCAAGAGCCTGTTTAATGCCAGTTTTGATGTCGGCCTGGGGCAGACGCTAAGTGGCCGTGGTCTGGAGCATCTGCAGCGCTTCACCCACTGGCTGAATGAGATTATCCAGCTCACTGAACGTGAACCCGTGAATGCGGTGCGCGATTTGATCCGCGGCATCGACTACGAAAGCTGGCTGTTCGAAACCTCCGGCAGTCCGAAAGCCGCCGAAATGCGGATGAAGAACGTCAACACGCTGTTTCAGTGGATGACAGAAATGCTGGAAGGCACTGATATTGATGAGCCGATGACGCTGGCGCAGGTGGTAACGCGCTTTACTCTGCGCGACATGATGGAACGCGGTGAAAGTGATGAAGAGCTGGATCAGGTACAGCTGATGACGTTGCACGCCTCTAAAGGACTGGAGTTCCCCTATGTGTTCCTGGTGGGCATGGAAGAGGGGCTGTTGCCGCATCAGAGCAGCATTGATGAGAACAATATCGAAGAGGAGCGACGGCTGGCTTACGTCGGGATCACCAGGGCGCAGAAAGAGCTGACCTTTACCCTGTGTCGTGAACGCCGGCAATATGGCGAGTTAATCCGGCCTGAACCCAGCCGTTTTCTGCTGGAGCTGCCGCAGGACGATTTGCAATGGGAGACCGAGCGCAAAGTGGTCAGCGCGGAAGAGCGGATGAAAACCGGACAGAGCCGTGTCGCCGGTCTGAGAGCGATGCTGGATAAGGCGAAAAAGAGTTAAACCGGTGCAGGAGGCGAAGACATTTCGCCTCACACGGGTACCATTACGACAGGGTTAACAACCAGTGGACGTAAGACTGATAGTGGCTTTCCTGCTCCAGCAGTTCGCTGCGCAACGGATGCGCTTCCAGCCAGCCTGCGGGCAGGGTCAGATGCAGGGCATCGTCGTCTGCCTGTAGCCGCACAGCAGGCAGGGTGTCGTCGCGACGGCGGGTGGAGAAAATAATCGCCAGTCGCAGCAGACGGCACATCCTTTCCGCCAGACGCGGCGGCAGGGCGTTTTGCTGGGTCAGCAACGCCAGGTCGATGCTGCCGCTCTGGTTTTGCAGCAAACAGGCCAGCAGCTTCTTCTGCGCCGGTGTGAAGCCGGGAAGGTCGAGGTGACGGACCAGATACGCCGCGTGCTGTGGCGCATGACGGAAGTCGACGCTCAGGCCGATTTCGTGGATCGCGCAGGCGCTGAGCAACAGCTCACGGCAGCGCTGATCCAGCTTCCACGGCGCAGAAACCTGACGGAAGAAACTTTCTGCCAGTTGACGCACGCGGTCTGCCTGTTCGACATCGATGCTGAAACGGCGCTGGACGTTGTGCAGCGTGCGGGTGCGGATATCGCGGTCAATGGGCAGATGCAGCATGCCGTAGACCAGTCCTTCCCGCAGTGCGCCGCCCGCCAGTGTCATGCTATCAATGCTGAGTTCCTGGAAGATGGCGATCAGGATCGACAGGCCACTGGGGAAGACCAGCGCCCGCTCCAGCGTCAGCCCTTCGATTTCCAGTTCTTCCAGTTTGCCGCACTGAATAGCGCGCTGCTTCAACTGCTGCAGTTTATTCAGCGTGATGCGCTCATCCATGCCCTGCGCCACCATGATCTCCTGCAGTGCCTGAACCGTGCCGGATGCCCCGACACAGGCCTGCCAGCCCTGTTCACGCAGTTGCGCTGCCACGGGCTGGATCATCTCACGCGCCGCCAGTTCGGCCTGATCAAAGTTCTCTTTGGCCAGGTGACGATCGCTGAAGAAGCGCTCCAGCCACGTCACACAGCCCATCGACAGACTAAACAACACCGAAGCATGTGAGCCATCGCCGGTGGCCAGCTCGGTGCTGCCGCCGCCGATATCGACCACTAAACGCTGGTCGGACCCGCCCGTGGTGTGGGCCACGCCCTGATAGATCAGGCGCGCCTCTTCTTCACCGCTGATAACGTTGATAGTACAGCCGAGAATCTGTTGAGCCGTATCAAGAAAGGTCTGCGCATTGGCAGCCAGACGCAATGTGGCGGTCGCCACCACGCGAATCTGATCGGGGGGAATATCCTGCAGTTGTTCAGAGAAGAGTCTGAGGCATTGCCAGCCACGCGACATCGCATCGGCTGACAGCAGGTTATTTTTATCCAGGCCGGCAGCAAGGCGAACCTTGCGCTTTATTTTTGCGATGGTCTGAATACTGCCAGATACCTCGCGCACCACCAACATATGAAAGCTGTTAGATCCTAAATCAATCGCTGCATAAAGTGACGATGCGCTTAGCATGGTGCCCTAACCTGAACGTTTACGGTTGTTGTTGCGAGGCGCGCCGCGACGATTGGCGTTATTTCCCCCGCGACGCGGGCCGTTGCCGGAACGACTGCGTTGCAGACGCTTAGGCGGCGGTAAATCAGTTAACAACGCTTCACTGCTGTACTTGCTGACCGGGATGCTATGGCCAATGTATTCTTCAATCGAAGGCAGGTTCAGCGCGTACTCTTCACAGGCCAGGCTGATAGAGTGTCCGCTGGCGCCCGCACGACCGGTACGGCCAATACGGTGAACATAATCTTCACAGTCGTCTGGCAGATCGTAGTTAAAGACGTGGGTTACCGCCGGGATGTGCAGGCCGCGAGCTGCAACATCAGTTGCGACCAGAATATCTACATCGCCTTTGGTGAAGTCATCCAGAATACGCAGACGCTTCTTCTGAGCAACGTCGCCGGTCAGCAGGCCGACGCGGTGTCCATCAGCAGCCAGGTGGCCCCAGACATCTTCACAGCGGTGCTTGGTGTTGGCAAAAATAATGGCGCGATCGGGCCACTCTTCTTCCAGCAGGGTCTGCAGCAGGCGCATTTTCTCTTCGTTAGACGGATAGAAAAGCTCTTCCTGAATGCGATGGCCGGTTTTTTGTTCCGGTTCCACTTCCACATATTCAGCACTGTTCATATGCTCAAATGCCAGTTCACGGACGCGATAAGAAAGGGTGGCCGAGAACAGCATGCTCAGACGCTGGGTAGCCGGCGGCATGCGACGGAACAGCCAGCGAATATCTTTAATAAAGCCGAGATCGAACATGCGATCGGCTTCGTCCAGCACCATAACCTGAATAGCACCGAGGTTAACGTGATTCTGTTTCGCGTAGTCGATCAGGCGACCGGTGGTTGCCACCAGAATATCAACGCCCTGCTCAAGCACTTTCAGCTGTTTGTCATACCCGTCTCCGCCATAGGCGAGACCCAGTTTCAGGCCGGTTGAGGCGGTAAGGGGTTCGGCATCTGCATGAATCTGCACAGCAAGTTCACGCGTCGGCGCAAGAATTAATGCCCGTGGCTGGTTAACCTGACGGCCTTCCGCCGCAGGATGAGAGAGAAGATGATGAAACGTTGACGTCAGAAACGCCATCGTTTTGCCGGTACCGGTTTGCGCCTGGCCTGCAACATCACGCCCTGAAAGCGTAAAAGGCAGAGCTAACGCCTGAATCGGCGTGCAGTATTGAAAGCCTTTAGTATCAAGGGCTTCCACGACTTTTGGGTGCAGGGCGAAGTCGGAAAACTTCTGTTCAGTTAAGTGTGTTTTGCTCATAGTGTGGTAGAATATCAGCTTACTATCGCTTTACGAAAGCGTATCCGATGAAATAAAGTCAACCAACATTGGTATATTTTACGCCAATTCGCCAGGCATAATCTTGTGGAGTAAAACATGAGCAGCGATAAAATCGTTCATCTGACTGATGACAGTTTCGACACCGACGTGCTGAAAGCCGACGGCGTTACACTGGTAGATTTCTGGGCTGAATGGTGTGGTCCTTGCAAAATGATCGCGCCAATCCTTGATGAAGTTGCAGAAGAGTATGATGGCAAGCTGACCATCGCTAAGCTGAATATTGACGATAACCCAGGCACGGCACCGAAGTATGGCATTCGTGGTATCCCGACGCTGCTGCTGTTTAAAAATGGCGAAGTCGCCGCGACCAAAGTGGGCGCGTTGTCTAAAGGCCAGCTGAAAGAGTTCCTGAACGCCAATCTGGCGTAATGCAGGACTGAATGTCTGGCAGTGGTGAATTTATCTCCTGCTGCTGGACGTTCACTTTCAGGCGTGCTAAGTTACCAATACTGCATTACGAACTTACCTTGTAGTTAGCATCTAAAGTTTTCCCTTGTTGAACCCTGTCGCCCTGTACCTTATAAAGATAGAACGGTTCAGCAATCTTACGGTTAGCTCCAACTCTGGCATCACATTCGGACACCTTCTTGCATACCGATCGCCATTCCATACGATGATCGTCGGGAAGAGCCGAAAAGAGCCATTAACGGCATGGATTAATTGCCATACCACTCACGACAAACATTCCGAGTATTACCCCGAGTTTAAGAACCCATCACTATGAATCTTACCGAATTAAAGAATACGCCGGTTGCTGAGCTGATTACTCTCGGCGAAAATATGGGACTGGAAAACCAGGCTCGTATGCGCAAGCAGGACATTATCTTTTCAATCCTGAAGCAACACGCAAAAAGCGGCGAAGACATCTTCGGTGATGGCGTGCTGGAGATCCTTCAGGATGGATTTGGATTCCTCCGTTCCGGAGACAGCTCCTACCTCGCCGGCCCTGATGATATCTACGTTTCTCCCAGCCAAATCCGCCGTTTTAACCTCCGCACGGGTGACACCATCTCTGGCAAAATCCGTCCACCAAAAGAAGGTGAACGTTATTTTGCGCTGCTGAAAGTTAACGAAGTTAACTACGACAAGCCGGAAAACGCGCGTAATAAGATTCTGTT
This sequence comes from Pantoea sp. ANP04, assembly GCF_041982285.1. Lineage (NCBI taxonomy): Bacteria > Pseudomonadati > Pseudomonadota > Gammaproteobacteria > Enterobacterales > Erwiniaceae > Pantoea > Pantoea sp. ANP04. The sequence goes on from NZ_JAUTYS010000007.1 coordinate 169,034, forward strand.
CGAAAACCTCACGCCGTTGCACGCAAATAAACGTCTGCGTATGGAGCGGGGTAATGGCTCAACGGAAGATTTAACCGCACGCGTACTCGATCTGGCTTCACCGATCGGTCGTGGTCAGCGTGGTCTGATTGTGGCACCGCCGAAAGCCGGTAAAACCATGCTGCTGCAGAATATCGCGCAGAGCCTGGCGTATAACTACCCGGATTGCGTGCTGATGGTGCTGCTGATCGATGAGCGTCCGGAAGAAGTGACCGAGATGCAGCGTCTGGTGAAAGGCGAAGTTATCGCTTCAACCTTCGATGAGCCAGCTTCACGCCACGTTCAGGTTGCTGAAATGGTGATCGAAAAGGCCAAGCGTCTGGTTGAACACAAGAAAGATGTCATCATCCTGCTCGACTCAATCACACGTCTGGCGCGTGCCTACAACACCGTGGTTCCTGCTTCAGGTAAAGTCCTGACCGGTGGTGTGGATGCCAACGCCCTGCATCGTCCAAAGCGTTTCTTTGGTGCTGCACGTAACGTGGAAGAGGGCGGTAGCCTGACCATCATCGCGACCGCGCTGGTTGATACCGGTTCGAAGATGGACGAAGTGATTTACGAAGAGTTTAAAGGTACCGGTAACATGGAACTGCATCTCGCCCGTAAAATTGCTGAAAAACGCGTCTTCCCGGCAATTGATTACAACCGCTCTGGTACGCGTAAAGAAGAGCTGCTGACCTCTCAGGAAGAGCTGCAGAAGATGTGGATCCTGCGTAAGATTATTCACCCAATGGGCGAAATCGACGCAATGGAGTTCCTCATCAACAAGCTGGCGATGACCAAAACCAATGATGAATTCTTCGACATGATGAAGCGTTCTTAATCCGGGATTGCCAGGCCGAAGCACAGATTCGGCTTTTTTAGTCCAGATGCGCAGAAAATCGACCTTACGCCACGTCTCAACGTGGCGTTTTTCATTTGTGAGCTATAGGATTGAACACTGGCAGGAGCATTTATAATGACTGTGGTAGTGATGGCGAACTTTTGACCGTTCGTCTGTCTCTTAATGCAGAATTCGGAATCCGACACAGCGACCGGCGCGTTTTTTCGCGTATTGTTGTGCGGGATGTTAGCTGAGAGCGTTTAACGTGAATTTACTCACTATGAGTACTGAGCTTGGATTAATTTTTCTCTTTTCCCTGGCTTTCCTCTTTTTTGCTCGAAAAGCAGCTAAAAAAATTGGTTTAGTTGATAAGCCTAACTCACGTAAACGCCATCATGGCGCGATTCCGTTGGTGGGCGGCATTTCTGTGTTCGCAGGTATCTGCTTTACGTTTGCCATTACCAACTATTACCTGCCACACGCGATGCTCTATCTGGGCTGCGCAGGGGTGCTGGTGCTGGTTGGCGCACTGGATGACCGTTTCGATATCAGCGTCAAATTTCGCGCGGTCGTGCAGGCCATTGTCGCGCTGGTGATGATGTTTGGCGCAAAACTTTATCTGCTCAGCCTGGGCTTTATCGTCGGTCCGTTCGAGCTTATCGTTGGCCCCTTTGGCTATGTGCTGACACTGTTTGCCGTCTGGGCTGCAATCAACGCCTTTAATATGGTGGATGGCATCGATGGTCTGCTGGGCGGCCTCTCCTCCGTCACCTTTGCCGCCATGGGAATCATCCTCTACTTCGATGGCCAGACCAGCCTTGCGATGTGGTGTTTTGCGATGATTGCCGCCACGCTGCCCTATATTCTGCTTAATCTTGGCTTCCTTGGCCGCCGCTTCAAAGTCTTTATGGGTGATGCCGGCAGTACCATGATCGGTTTCACCATTATCTGGATTCTGCTGGAAACAACGCAGGGCCTGAGCCATCCCATTACCCCCGTCACCGCACTCTGGCTTATTGCCATTCCGCTGATGGATATGGTGGCGATTATGTATCGTCGTCTGCGTAAAGGCATGAGCCCGTTCTCGGCTGACCGTCAGCACATCCACCATCTGATCATGCGCGCCGGTTTCACCTCACGTCAGGCCTTTGTGCTGATAACTGTTGCTGCGGCCATCCTTGCCGGGATCGGTGTGCTGGGCGAATATCTGGCGTTCATTCCGGAGTGGGTGATGCTGCTGTTGTTCCTTGGCGCTTTCATGGTTTACGGCTACTGCCTGAAACATGCGTGGCGCGTGGCGCGACGTATCCGGCGCATTAAGCGCCGCCTGAGCCATTACCGCGAAGCAAAAAATAAATGAACCCGATGCTGATTAAAGGATACTTCTTCCATGCCTTCTGACGTTGTGGACAACGAACTGGATATTCGCGGCCTGAGCGGCCGTTTATGGCGTGGCAAACGCTGGATCATCGGGCTGGCACTGCTGTTTGCTCTGGTCGCCTGGCTGGTCACGCTGCTGCTGAAACAGGTCTGGAGCACCACCGCGATCACCGATCGTCCCACGGTGAACATGCTGGGTTCATACTATTCGCAGCAGCAATTCCTGACCAATCTGGATGCGCGCAGCAACACCTTAACCCTGTCAGCACCGTTACCGACTGTGATGGATCAGGTTTATCAGGAGTTCATCATGCAACTCGCGTCGTGGGATACGCGTCGTGAGTTCTGGCAACAGACGGATTACTTCAAGAGCCGCAAAACCGGCAATGCGCATAACGATGCTGCGCTGCTCGACGATATGATCGGCAATATCCTGTTTACGCCTGCTGACGCGGCCCATAACCTGCCCGATAACGTCAAACTCAAAGCGGAAACGGCAGGTGACGCCAATAATTTACTGCGTCAGTACATTGCCTACGCCAGTGAGCGCGCCGCGCGTCATCTGAACGATGAGTTAAAAGGTGCCTGGCGGGTACGTACCGATCAGCTGCAGGCGCAGGTGAAACGTCAGGAAGATGTGGCTAACGCGGTGTTCCAGCGCCAGCAGCATCGGCTGGAGCAGGCGCTGAAGATCGCCAGCCAGCAGGGCATTAATGAGAAGCAGACGCGCGAAGTGGGTGAGAATCTGGCAGACAGCGATCTGTTCCTGCTGGGTCAGCCGGTTTTACAGGGCCAGCTGGATACCCTGCGCGCAACGGGGCCGAGCTTTGATATCAGCTATGATCAGAACAGAGCAATGCTGACCACGCTGCAGGCCGGACCAAAACTGAACAGCAAGTTTCAGACCTACCGTTATCTGCGCACACCGGAAGAGCCGGTATCACGTGACAGTCCGCGACGTCTGTTCATGATGATTATGTGGGGTGCCGTTGGGGCATTAACAGGCGCGGGAGTGGCGCTGGCACGTCGTCCGCGTCTGATGTCAGACACGCATGAGTGAGAGAAACAGTGTGAAAGTTCTGACCGTATTTGGTACTCGTCCCGAAGCGATTAAAATGGCGCCACTGGTTCAGGCGCTGTCGCAGGATCCTGCTTTTGAATCGCGCCTGTGCGTCACCGCACAGCATCGCGAAATGCTCGATCAGGTGTTGCGTCTGTTTAAGCTCGAACCGGATTATGACCTTAATATTATGCGCCCTGAGCAGGGACTGACTGAGATTACCTGTCGCATTTTAGAGGGCATGAAAACCGTCCTGCTCGATTTCAAACCAGACATTGTGCTGGTGCATGGTGACACCACCACAACACTGGCTGCGAGCCTGGCCGCCTTTTATCAGCAAATTCCGGTCGGACATGTTGAAGCCGGTCTGCGTACCGGCGATCTCGCTTCGCCGTGGCCGGAAGAGGGCAACCGCAAACTCACCGGTCATCTTGCCCGTCTGCACTTCACCCCTACCACCCGCTCGCGTCAGAACCTGTTGCAGGAAAACCTGCCCGATTCGCGCATCATTGTCACCGGCAATACGGTCATTGATGCGCTGCTGTGGGTTCGCGATCGGGTGCTGGATGACTGCAATCTGAATGCACAATTAGCGGCGCGCTATCCCTTTATCGACCCGGATAAGAAACTGGTGCTGGTTACCGGTCACCGGCGTGAAAGCTTTGGCGGCGGTTTTGAGCGTATCTGCAGCGCGCTGGCGCAGATTGCCCGCCAGCATCCTGAGGCGCAGATCGTCTATCCGGTGCACCTCAATCCGAATGTCAGCGAGCCGGTTAACCGGATTCTCAGCGGCATTGAGAATATCATTCTGATTGAACCGCAGGAGTATCTGCCTTTTGTCTGGCTGATGAACCGTGCCTGGCTGATTCTGACCGATTCCGGCGGCATTCAGGAGGAAGCGCCTTCACTGGGTAAACCGGTGCTGGTCATGCGTGACACGACCGAGCGTCCGGAAGCGGTTGATGCGGGTACCGTTAAACTGGTAGGGACGGATATCGACAGGATCGTGGCCAGTGTCAGTGAATTGCTGAGCGACGACGATGCCTGGCAGGCGATGAGTCATGCCCATAATCCGTATGGCGATGGCAAAGCCTGTGGCCGAATTTTACAAGCCTTAAAAGATAACAGAGCTGAATTATGAGTTTTGAAACCATCTCCGTGATTGGACTGGGATACATTGGGCTGCCGACGGCAGCCGTTTTTGCCTCAAAGGGAAAAAAAGTGGTGGGCGTGGATATCAACGCGCGTGCCGTTGAAACCATCAATCGTGGCGCGATCCATATCGTAGAACCCGATTTAGATGAAGTGGTGCATGCGGCGGTTACGCGTGGCGACCTGCGCGCCACCACGCAGCCTGAACCCGCTGACGCTTTTCTGATCGCCGTACCGACGCCGTTCAAAGATGAATATCAGCCCGATCTGCGCTTTGTGAAAGCCGCAGCGGAGTCGATCGCACCGGTTCTGAAGAAGGGCGATCTGGTGATTCTGGAGTCCACCTCACCGGTGGGCAGTACAGAACAGATGGCCGAGTGGCTGGCTGCGGCGCGTCCTGATCTGCGCTTTCCGCAGCACGGTGAGACGCCCGATATTTTTGTCGCCTACTGCCCGGAGCGCGTACTGCCTGGCAAGGTAATGGTTGAGCTGATTAACAACGACCGGGTGATTGGCGGTATGACGCCTGCCTGTTCCGCCCGCGCCAGCGACCTCTACCGGCTGTTTTTAAAAGGTGAATGCGTTGAGACCAACGCCCGCACCGCCGAGATGTGCAAGCTGACGGAAAACAGCTTCCGTGATGTGAATATCGCCTTTGCCAATGAGCTGTCGCTGATTTGTGCCGATCAGGGAATTAACGTCTGGGAACTGATTGCGCTGGCGAATCGTCATCCTCGCGTCAATATTCTGCAACCCGGTCCCGGCGTGGGTGGTCACTGTATCGCCGTCGATCCCTGGTTTATCGTGGCGCAGAATCCTGAACTGGCACGCCTGATCCGCACCGCGCGTGAGGTGAATGACGCCAAGCCGCAGTGGGTGCTGGACCAGGTGAAAACCGCGCTGGCGGATTGCCTGACCCAAACCGGCAAGCGCGCCAGCGAGGTCACTATCGCCTGCTTTGGTCTGGCCTTTAAACCTGACATTGACGACCTGCGCGAGAGCCCGGCCGTGGGCGTGACTCAGAAAATCGCAGAGTGGCACAGTGGCAAGACCTGGGTGGTTGAACCTCACATTGAGCAGCTTGCGGACTCGCTGGCTGTCAACGCCGAACTGGTCTCCTGCGAGCAGGCGCTGGGTCAGGCCGATATTCTGGTGATGCTGGTCGATCACCGTGCCTTCCGCGCGATCAACGCCGCCGATGTTCAGCAGAACTGGATTGTCGATACCAAAGGCGTGTGGCGATGAAGCGCTTTTTGATCACGGGCGGTGCCGGTTTTATCGGTTCGGCTCTGGTGCGCTTTATACTGTAGACGGCTGGTAAAACTGGTCCCTGGCGTAACAGCTGGCTCAGCGATGACCAGTTGCGTGCCGCGGGTGAAGCGCTGACAAAAACTGGCTATGGCCAATACCTGCTGGATTTATTACATGCCCGTCCACGTCAATATTAATCCCCTTAGCTGGGAGAGCACATTCTTCGGTGTTGATACCGTGCGGCTGGAGCCGCAGGGCGAGACGCCGCTGGAGCAGGCGCTGCGGCATCCCTGTGCACTGATACAGATGAAAGTCGCTGCCAGCGAGACGGCACTGATTGATACGCTGCAGCAGCATCAGTTTCAGCTGGCAGAAGGCGAAGCAGACCTGACGCTGGCGGTTAAAGAGACGGAACGTCAGGCGGGGATTCGCATTGCGCGTGACGCACAAATTCCGCCACTGCGCGATGCCGCATCTCAGCTCTTCAGCCAGAGCCGTTTTCGCGCGCCCTGGTATGCGCCGGACGCCAGCGGTCGCTTCTATGCGCAGTGGATTGAAAATGCGGTGCGCGGCACATTTGACGACCAGTGCCTGGTAGCCAGTGACGCCACCGGTCAGTTGAAGGGTTTTGTTTCGCTGCGCGCGGCAGACGGCGATGCGCGAATCGGTCTGCTGGGCGTGCTGCCTGACGCGCAGGGCCAGGGCGTGGGTCAGCGACTGCTGCTGGCGGCGGCGGACTGGGCGCGGGTAAGACAGCTGGCTCAGCTTCGGGTTGCCACCCAGATGAGTAATCTCACGGCGATGCGCCTCTATTTACGCAGCGGTGCCCGGCTCGACAGCACCGCCTACTGGTTTTACAGGAAAGGTCATGATTCCATTTAATGCGCCCCCGATTGTGGGCACAGAAATTGACTATATGCAGTCGGCAATGAACAGCGGCAAGCTGTGCGGTGACGGCGGATTTACCCGTCGCTGTCAGCAGTGGATGGAGCAGCGTTTCGGTAGCAAAAAAGTGCTGCTCACTCCCTCCTGTACCGCTTCGCTGGAGATGGCGGCGCTGTTAATCGATCTGCAGCCCGGCGATGAAGTGATCATGCCGAGCTACACCTTTGTCTCGACCGCTAATGCCTTTGTGCTGCGCGGCGCGCGCATCGTGTTTGTCGATGTGCGCCCGGACACCATGAACATCGATGAAACGCTGATCGAAGCCGCTATCACTGAAAAAACCCGCGCCATTGTGCCGGTGCATTACGCAGGCGTGGCCTGTGAAATGGACACCATTATGGCGCTGGCGGCAAAGCATAAGTTGTTTGTGATTGAAGATGCGGCGCAGGGCGTGATGTCACGCTACAAAGGGCGCGCCCTGGGCACCATTGGTCATATTGGCTGCTTCAGTTTTCACGAAACCAAGAACTACACAGCTGGTGGCGAAGGTGGCGCGACACTCATTAACGACGCCAGCCTGGTCGAGCGCGCCGAGATCGTGCGGGAAAAAGGTACCAACCGTAGCCAGTTCTTCCGGGGTCAGGTCGATAAATATACCTGGCGCGATATGGGGTCGAGCTACCTGATGGCCGATCTGCAGGCGGCCTATCTCTGGGCGCAGCTGGAAGCCGCTGAGCGCATCAACCAGCAGCGGTTACGCATCTGGCAGCGCTATTACGACGCACTCCAGCCGCTGGCGGCCCAGGGACGTATCAGCCTGCCGGTGATCCCCGCCAGCTGTGAACACAATGCGCACATGTTTTATATCAAACTGCGCGATCAGGACGATCGCCAGGCGCTGATCAACTGGATGAAAGAAGCTGAGATACTGACGGTGTTCCACTATATTCCGCTGCACAGTTCGCCAGCCGGTGAGCGTTTCTCGCAGTTTGTCGGCGACGATCGCTATACCACGCAGGAAAGTGAACGTCTGCTGCGCCTGCCGCTGTTCTATAACCTGTCCGATAATAATCAGAGCACGGTTATCAGCTCACTGCTGAGCTTCTTTTCCTGATGTCATTGGCCAGAGCCTCAGTGTGGACCGCATCGTCCACGCTGGTAAAAATTGTGGCTGGTCTGCTGGTGGTCAAACTGCTGGCGGTGAGTTTCGGACCCGAGGGTGTCGGCCAGGCGGGGAACTTTCGTCAGCTGATCACCGTGCTGGGTGTGCTGGCGGGCGCGGGCATCTTCAATGGCGTCACCACCTATGTGGCGCAGTATCAACAGCAGCCCGGACAACTGCGCGCGATGGTGGGCACGGCATCGGCAATGGTGCTGGGCTTTTCCGGTGTGCTGGCGCTGCTGTTTCTGCTGGCGGCGGCACCCATCAGCACCGCGCTGTTTGGTCATGATCGCTATCAGGGCGTCATCCGCGTCGTCGCCTTTCTTCAGCTCGGTATCGCCTGGGCCAACTTTACCCTGGCGCTGCTGAAGGGTTATCGCGATGCGCGCGGTAATGCGCTGGCACTGATTCTCGGCAGCCTGACTGGCGTGGCGGGCTATCTGCTCTGCTGGTGGCTGGGTGGCTATCAGGGGGCGCTGATTGGCCTGGCACTGGTGCCGGCCTTGCTGCTGCTGCCGGCGCTACTGATGCTGAAACGCCGCGCACCGCTGCCGCTGAGCTGGCTGCGTCCGCAATGGCACCCTGAGCTGGCGCGTAATCTGGCAAAATATACCCTGATGGCGCTGATCACGGCTGTGACCCTGCCGGTCGCCTGGGTGTTGATGCGTAACCTGCTGGCAGAGCAGGAAGGGTGGGCGCAGGTCGGATTGTGGCAGGGTGTCACCAGCATTTCGGATGCCTATCTGCAGTTTATCACCGCAACCTTTAGCGTCTGGCTGCTGCCGACGCTGGCGCGGCTCGAGAGCAAACGCGACATTGCACGCGAGATTGGCCGTGCACTGCGTTTTGTACTGCCCGCCGTGGCAGTTGCCAGTTTTGGTGTCTGGGTGCTGCGTGATTTCGCCATCAGCCTGTTGTTCTCTGAGGCTTTTCGCGGGATGCGCGATCTTTTCGTCTGGCAGCTGTGCGGTGATGTTTTTAAAGTCGGTGCCTATGTTTTCGGATATCTGGTTATCGCCAAAGCCTCGCTGCGCTTTTATGTTCTCACTGAGATCAGCCAGTTTCTGTTGCTGACGCTGTTCTCACGCTGGTTGATCCCGTTACATGGCGCGACAGGTGCGGCGCAGGCCTATATGTTTACCTATATGGCTTATTTTGCCCTGTGTTGTGGCGCTTTTATTGTTTACTGCCGGAAAAAATGACTTTAATTCACGTTTTGGGATCGGACATTCCCCACCACAATCTTACGGTGCTGCGCTTTTTCAACGATATACTCAGCGTTGAGCAGCCCGTGGCTTCGCCACGCCATTTTATGGTAGTGACGCAGCAGCCAGAGAGCCTGGCACCGTTCAGTGCATTGCAGATTGAGTGCTTTACCAGCAAGAAAGCGCTGGCGCAGGCGGTGCTGCAGCGGGCCAGACATCGTCAGCAGCGTTTTTTCTGCCACGGTCAGTTTAACCCGTGGATCTGGCTGGCATTACTCAGTGGCAAGTTGCGCCGTTCCCAAATCTTCTGGCATGTCTGGGGTGCGGATCTCTATGAAGATTCACGCAGCCTGAAGTTTCGCCTGTTCTATCTGGTTCGCCGGCTAGCACAGGGACGCGTTGCTCAGGTTTTTGCGACCCGTGGCGACCTGCATCACTACCAGCAGCGTCATCGCAGGGTGCCGGGTTCACTGCTCTATTTCCCGACCCGAATGCCCGCCGCCGCTGTTGAGTCTGATCTCGCAGAGCCGTTTACGCTGCTGCTGGGCAACTCCGGCGATCCGAGTAACCGGCACATTGAAGGCTTAAAAGCGATTCGCGCGCAGTTTGGCACACAGGTGCGTATCGAGGTGCCGCTGGGCTATCCGCCAGGCAACGAGGCGTACATCAGTGAGATTCAGGCTGCAGCAGAGACACTGTTCCCGGACGGGCAGGTGAATCTGATGCGTGAAAATCTGGCGTTTGATGATTATTTAGCGCTCCTGGCGCGCTGTCATGTCGGCTATTTTATGTTTGAACGTCAGCAGGGAGTGGGAACACTTTGTCTGCTGATCCAGGCCAACGTGCCGTTTATCCTGACCCGCAAAAATCCGTTCTGGCGTGATGTGGCTGAGCAGCAGCTTCCGGTATTGTTCAGCGAAGATACGCTGTCGCCTGCGGTGATTGCCGAGGCACGCCGCCAGCTGATGAGCTGTGATAAACAGGCGATCGCCTTTTTTGCGCCGGGGTATCTCGCAGGCTGGCGGGCCGCGTTACAGCTCAGCGAAGGGGAGTTGTCATGAGTCTTATGCAGTTTGGCGGCCTGCTGGTGGTCTATATGCTGTCGCTGGTTTTTATTCTGACCCTGACCTGGCGGGAGTTTAAGCGCGTCCGTTTTAACTTCCATCTGTTCTTCACACTGCTGTTCTTACTGACCTTTTACTTCGGCTTCCCACTGACCTCGGTGCTGGTGTTTCGCTTTAATGTTGAGGTGGTGCCGGTCGAGAATCTGCTGGAGGCGTTGCTGTCAGCGACGGCGTTTTACGCCATTTATTACGTCAGTTATAAAGTGCGGCTGAAGCCCGCCAGTGCGCCACCGGCGAAGCCCTGGCTGCAGATGAATCGGGTTGAAACGCACCTGACCTGCGTGATTCTGGCGCTGGTGGCGCTGGGAACCGTCACTGTGTTTTTCATTCACAACGGTTTTCTGCTGTTCCGCCTGACTGCCTATAACCAGATCTTCTCCAGTGAAGTCTCGGGGGTGGCGCTCAAGCGCTTCTTCTACTTCTTTATTCCGGCGATGTTGATCCCCTATTTTCTGAGCCCGACGCGCCGCAACTGGCTGCTGTTCCTGGTGGTAACAGTGGCCTTTGGTTTGCTGACCTACGCACTGGTGGGCGGCACCCGCGCCAATATCATTATTGCTTTTGCCCTGTTCCTGTTCATCGGGATCACCCGTGGCTGGATCACTCTGTGGATGCTGGCAACAGCGGGCGTACTGGCAATTGCGGGGATGTTCTGGCTGGCGCTGCGCCGCTATAACCTCGACGTAATGGGCGATGAAGCGTTTTATACCTTCCTCTATCTGACGCGTGATACGTTCTCACCGTGGGAGAATCTGGCTCTTCTGCTGGATAACTACGCCCGCATTGAGTTCCAGGGTCTGGCGCCGCTGTGGCGTGATTTCTACGTTTTCATTCCGACCTGGCTCTGGCCGGATCGGCCGCTGGCGGTGTTAAACAGTGCGAACTACTTCACCTGGGAAGTGCTGAATAACCATTCTGGCCTGGCGATTTCCCCCACATTAATTGGATCGCTGGTGGTGATGGGCGGCGTCTGGGCGATTCCAGTTGGTGCTGTCGCGGTAGGGATGATTATCAAAGCCTTTGATGCGATCTATCAGCGTGGCTGCCTTGAGACCAACCGGTACACCGGCGCCATCCTGCAAAGCTTCTGTTTTGGCGCGGTATTTAACATGATTGTGCTGGCCCGCGAAGGTCTCGATGCGTTCGGTTCTCGCGTGGTGTTTTTCTGCATCATTTTTGCTGCCTGTCTGGGCATAGCTAAATTACTTTTCTGGTTACTGGATCGCGCAGGTTTGATTCGCGACCGCAGCAGGCGGGTGTTGCACAGCCCGCTCTGATTAACCTCTGGGATTGACGGAAGATATGACAACGTTAACTGAGACGCCGCAGTACCGGATTCGCGGCGTTGATTTGTATGGCTTCGAAAACATGCCGTCGGCGGTGAATTTTCTGATGCCGCCGCAGCGCGTTCGCAGCGGTATTTTAGTAGCGATCAATGCAGAGAAGATCCTGACCGCTGAGCGGGATGAGGGATTACGCACGCTGTTAGCGCAGGCTGAATATGCGTATGCCGATGGCATCAGCATTGTACGTTCGATTCGTAAAAAATATCCGCAGGCGTCGGTGCAGCGCATTGCGGGAGCAGATTTATGGGAAGCGTTGATGGAGCGCGCCGGGCGTGAAGGGACGCCGGTGTTTCTTATCGGTGGTCGCCAGCGGGTGCTGGATGAAACCTGTGATAAGTTACGCCGCCAGTGGAATGTGAATATTGTTGGCGCGCAGGATGGCTATTTTGCGCCAGCCGATCAGGATGCGCTGTTTACCCGGATTGCGGCTAGCGGTGCGAAGCTCGTCACTGTAGCGCTGGGATCGCCACGTCAGGAGCTGCTGATGCTGGCGTGCCGTGCGCACTGTCCTGATGCGCTCTACATGGGCGTAGGCGGAACCTACGATGTTTTTACCGGTCATGTGAAGCGCGCCCCTAAAATCTGGCAGCGACTGGGGCTGGAGTGGCTCTATCGTCTGATTCGACAACCGAGCCGCCTGCGCAGGCAATTAAAACTGCTTAAATATTTGCGCTACCACTGGCGCGGCGATCTCTGATATTGCTGATAAATGCCGCATTTTTAGGCATTGTGAGAGAGGAAATGCACTATTTGTCGAGAAAGTGCACAAAGCGTAATCAAACGCGTCTTTTTATTTAAAAAGCACTAGACACGATGGGCGCTTATCTCTAGTATGCACATCCGCAACGGCGCTACGCGCCCGTAGCTCAGCTGGATAGAGCGCTGCCCTCCGGAGGCAGAGGTCTCAGGTTCGAATCCTGTCGGGCGCGCCATATCGTTTGTGCGCATGAGCTTCGGTGGTTGATTTACCGCGGTTGGCAGTAGAGATTTAAATGCTGCAGGTTTTAAATCTGTGACATTAAGAATTGTGGTGGCTATAGCTCAGTTGGTAGAGCCCTGGATTGTGATTCCAGTTGTCGTGGGTTCGAGTCCCATTAGCCACCCCAGATTTTGCTGGGAAACGCGAAGGTGGCGGAATTGGTAGACGCGCTAGCTTCAGGTGTTAGTGTCTTAACGGACGTGAGGGTTCAAGTCCCTCTCTTCGCACCAGGCAAAACAGTTAAAAAAATCGGCGAGTAGCGCAGCTTGGTAGCGCAACTGGTTTGGGACCAGTGGGTCGGAGGTTCGAATCCTCTCTCGCCGACCATTTTTAGAAACCTGTCTGAAAAGACAGGTTTTTTTTCGTCTGTATAAAAGAGGATGAGGACCTCCGAAGGAGGTTTGAGCCGAGCGAAGCGAGACAACGTTGCTTCAGCAACGGCCCGCAGGGCGCTGCTCATAGAGCAGTGTAATCCTCTCTCGCCGACCATTTTTAGAAACCTGTCTGAAAAGACAGGTTTTTTTCGTCTGTAGAAAAGTGGATTCGAATGTCTGCGGGAGATATGGGCCGGGCCGGCTTGGGTGCTGTGGAACAATGTTGCTGTGAGTTCGAGTCTGCGAAGGGAACACGGTCAGATCGGAAAGGCGCTAATGCCATCCATGGCCGCTCGGCCCACGCCGTCCTGGCGTGGGACGCTTTCCTCCTCTGACCGTGTTCCCTACGCATTGGGCTTCTTCATTGCTGCGGAATCACTCTGCTTTGACTCCGCACGCAGTATTAGCAGAATCAATAGCGTCGTGAATTGCCGACAAATAAGTCATTGTTATTGTTGAGTTAACAGAGAGATTGATCTTGCTGTCTCTATTAAGAGACAGAGAAAATGCCAGCTGTCGCCGGATACCGACACTTAACATCGGACATGGCTAAGAACAGATTTGGCACTGTGATTAAATTATTGATTTATAATTACTTTAAAAATAAACCTTAACCTGGCACGGCTTGTGCAATACTTCTGCTGTAGATGCTCATTCCACCTCTTATGTCTGCTTATGCTACATAAACCTGGGAATGATGCAGAGCCAATTTTCGGTACCTGTTGTCTGCCTGCCTGTATCGCGTGAGCCTTACAGGGTTAACAGACACCACGTTGAGTCAGGTACCTCCCGGTTGTCTTACCGACCTGATCTTACACCTGCCACTGGCAGGTGTTTTTTTTGCCTGCGAGAACCGGAGGGCAGATTTTGGGCACAAAAAAGCCGGGCGAGCCCGGCTTTATCCTGTCTGACAATCGCATCAGGCGTTTGGGTTATTCTTCAGCGTCAGCAACAACCCTTCACGGCGCATTTTTGCAGCCTCTTCCGGGCGATGCAGACGGTCATAAACATCTGCCAGCCATGCATAATCGAACGCATCCGGACGCTGCGCCAGTGCCTGCTGCAGCGCGTCAGCTGCCTGCTGCCATTCACCATGACGCATCAGCAACTGCCCCAGCGTACTGTGCAGCAACGGCGTTGCGCCATGCTGTTTAATCTGCTGACTTAATGCTTTCTCCAGTGCTTCGGGATTGCCGCTTTTGATACGTGGCATCAGCAGTACCAGACGATCGTCATAATGACGTTTCAGGCCTTCCAGCACGATAGACTGTGCGGTGTCGTGATCGTCACACTCAATCAGATGATCCGCCATGGCGACCTGCAACGTCGTATCCTGACGGGTCTTGCGACTCAGTGTGCTCCACCAGCGCTTCAGCCCATCACTGCCCTGATCAGCCATCGCCTGATTCATCAGACCCAGCCAGGCCTGCTGCTGCAAGGCATCGCGATGGAGCTCATCGCCGACCTGTGACTTCTGCATCGACGGCAGAATATCCAGCAACGCACTCCAGGCACCTGTGCGAATATACGCCTGTTCGGCCAGGCGCAGTACTTCCGGGTGACGCGGTGCCACTTCCAGCAGGCGGTCGATGCTATGACGCGCAGCGTGATCTTCGTTACGTGCCAGCTGAATACGTGTGCGGGCGATTTCCACCGGAATGGTATTGTTTTCCGACAGCTCTGCAGCACGCTCAAGATGCTGATTAGCACGGGCTTCATCACCACGCTGTTGTGCAGCTTCTGCAGCCAGCAGATAGTTGGCTACAGGCACATCAGCGTGATCGGCATCTTTAGAGAGCAGTTTCTCAACCTGACGGTGGTCGCCTTCTGCCAGCTTCATCAGCGCCGACTGGGTATGGCGCTGGGCGCGACGGCGTTTACGTCCGGTAAACCAGCCACGGGTTCGCGCGCCGGTGTGCAGCACGCGGCGCAGCAGCCACTCTACGGCCAGAATCACCAGCAGGCTGAGAATAAGGATAATGACCAGGCCTGTGACGCTGGTTTCGATATTCCAGTTATCAGTCTGAATCAGCACGTAGCCCTGATGACCGGCAATCATCGGTCCCAGCACCACGCCCGCAATCAGCAGGATAAAGAGGATAAATACCTTAAGCATGCTTAGCCCCCCTGCTGATTAGCAGCGGCAGAAGGTTGCGCTAACAGGTTGCGCACCCGCGTCTGCATCAGCTGTTCCAGCAACGGCTGACTTTCCAGGTTATCCGGCAGATCCATATTGATGTTCTGCTGACTCAGCTCATCCAGCTGGGCAAGGAAAGCTTTGGTGGCGGCATCATTGGTGTCGTACCAGGCGCGAACCCAGGCGGACACGGTATCGATAGATTGTTTATAAATCTCATCCTGATGACGCGGAACAGCCTGAGCAGCGATCAGCAGACGCGAGCGGATATTCTCACGCAGATATACATCCTGATTCGGTGCCAGCAGCGGCTGTGCGGTGTTATCGCGACGACGGATGGTAATAAAATCATCCATAAAATTATGCCAGCTTTTCACCAGATTCTGACGCCATTCGCGCACCGAACCTGAGAGTTCGCCGCCATCGCTGTCCATCGGCGCATCATCGCTGTCGTTATCGGCCAGGCGCAGATTATCAACGTTATTCGACAACTGATTCAGCTTGAGGATCACCCCGTCGTAGTCGACCTGCGTAACGGAAGAGAGGTTGCTGATATCCTGGGTCAGTGCACGACGCACATTCATCACGCTGGGATCGTTCATGTCGGCCAGGCTGGCATCGGCGCTTTTCAGCAGTGCCGCGGCTGTCGTGACATCCTGATCGCTCCAGAGTTTGCGGCCCGCCAGTTTCACCAGATAGTCCGCCTGTGCCAGCAGCCAGCTGCGCACGTCGTTGCCAGAGATCACGGCTACTTTTTCACGCAGGGTTTCCAGCTCTTTTGCTGAGGCATTCTGCT
Source organism: Pantoea sp. ANP04 (assembly GCF_041982285.1). Taxonomy (NCBI): domain Bacteria; kingdom Pseudomonadati; phylum Pseudomonadota; class Gammaproteobacteria; order Enterobacterales; family Erwiniaceae; genus Pantoea; species Pantoea sp. ANP04. The sequence goes on from NZ_JAUTYS010000007.1 coordinate 184,747, forward strand.
GCTGTTGCGCAGTCTGCAACGCCTTTTCAGCGCTACTTAATTGCTGTGTCAGCTGCTGTTTATCGCTGCCGGCCTGCTGCTGCAACGCGCTTAACTGGTCGCTCAGCTTTTGATTGGTTTGTGCCTGTAAATCAGCCTGATGTTTCCCGTTAAGGTATAAACCCGCACCCATCGCCAGCGCGATGACAATCGCAACGGCACCCAACACCATGCCACCCTTTTTCGCATTACGCGGTGGTGTGCTGTTGCTGGAAGAGGAGCGGTCAACCGCTGGGGTGGTTTCTTCAACCATGGCGGAGGAGTCTTTTTGTTCCGTCATATGTGGCACATCCCATTGTTAAAGTTCAGCGTAACGCGCGCAGCAGCGCATCGTTATCGGCACCATCGGCTACCTGAATATCCTGCCAACCTAATCCAGCGGCCAGGGTAGCCAAACGTTCACTGACGACAATCAGTCGGCAGTGGAGCAGCCATTCCTCACGATCAACCGCGGGGAACAGCGAAAAGAGCTGTTGTAACATTTCACCGCTGGTCACCACCAGCACCGAGACGCCGCGATCGCGCCAGCGGCGGCCTTCAACGGGTCCATCATAATGCTTCTGGCAGCGCTGGTAGCAGGCAGCAAACGTTACCTCAGCACCTCGCCGGGTTAAGGTCTCTGCCAGCAATTCGCGTCCGGGATCGCCTCGCAGGATCAGCGCACGTTTACCGGAAATCTGCTGAAGCGTGTTTATCTGGATCAATTCCTCACTGGTTTCATGAGCATGTGGCCAGGTCACCTGCTGGCCACTGACGGTGTGAAACGCCAGTGCGGTGCTGCGACCAATTGCATAATAGTCCAGCTCAGTGGGCCATGCTTTGATCGCGTGCTGCGCGTAGTGAATAACCTGCTGAGAAAGGATAAAGACGAGGTCGCCAGCATGAAGTCCGGCGAGCTTCTGGGGCAGAGAGGCGAGGTCAGCGCCCGGTGCGAACTCGATCAGCGGCAGGCTCCACGCCTGTTTGCCAAGGGCATGCAGGCGCGATACCAGCTCTGCCGCTGCGGGTTCCGGGCGCGTCACCAGGATGGTCATGCCGGCGGCTGCCCCTGGTAAACTTCTTTCAGGATTTCACGTGCGCCGCCATTCAGCAGTTCATCGGCCAGTGAAATGCCCATCTGTTCTGCCTGCGCGCGTGGACCCCGGCGTTCGCCGCTGACCATCACCCGGCCATCTGGTGCGCCGACCATGCCGCGCAGCCAGAGGTCATTGCCTTCCAGCACCGCGAAACTGCCGATGGGTACCTGGCAGCCACCCTCTAAGCGGGTATTCATGGCGCGTTCCGCTCTGACGCAGACTTCGGTGTCATCGTGGTTCAGTGCCCGTAACAGGTCAATTAAGACGCTGTCGTCCAGACGGCATTCAATGCCGACCGCACCCTGACCTACGGCGGGCAGGGAAACTTCGGCAGGCATTGCCTGGCGAATGCGATCTTCCAGTCCCAGGCGTTTCAGCCCGGCAACGGCCAGAATGATCGCGTCATACTCTCCGGCATCGAGCTTGCCGAGACGGGTGCCCACATTACCCCGCAGCGAACGGATCACCAGATCCGGACGGCGCGCACTAATCTGGCACTGACGACGCAGGCTGGAGGTGCCGACAATGGCCCCCTGTGGCAGCGCGTCAATAGAGTCATAATGATGGGAAACGAACGCATCGCGCGGATCGTCGCGCTCGCAGATGGTCACCAGGCCCAGACCTTCAGGGAAACTGACCGGCACATCTTTCATGGAGTGCACAGCCATATCGGCACGGCCATCCTGCATCGCCAGCTCAAGCTCTTTGACAAACAGTCCTTTGCCACCCACTTTTGCCAGCGGCGTATCAAGAATAATGTCACCTTTCGTGACCATAGGCACCAGCTCAACGCGAAGTCCCGGATGGGCACTCATGAGGCGTTGCTGTACATAATGTGCCTGCCATAATGCGAGCGGGCTTTGTCTTGTAGCAATTCTGAAAATTTTGTCTAACATGCTGTTAACCATTTTTATCGTTCACTGAATATCCTATCATCTCTGGATGAATACTGTCAGTTTCAACGGATTGAAAAGGGCCTGCACACGGTTTCAGGCCCGGATTATCAAGCCATAACGTGGGAACCAGCGCTGAAAAGGCGGGAAGCTGGTAAGAACGTGCTAAACTGTTAAGTAGCGCAACTTTCTTTACGGTCAATCTGGCGAGTGTTAGATTGATCACGTTTCCAGCAATTATCTGCCCACTTTTTACTTTAATAAGCGGCAGAGCGTGGAAACAGGGTGCTTAAACACTGGGACAATCAGGCGAAACGTCTTGTACCTCTACATTGAGACACTGAAACAGAGACTGGATGCAATCAACCAGCTGCGCGTTGATCGTGCGCTGGCTGCTATGGGACCCGCTTTTCAGCGCGTCTACAGTCTGCTGCCAACCTTATTACATTATCAACATCCTCAGATGCCGGGTTACCTTGAAGGTAGCGTTCCATATGGCATCAGCTTCTACACGCCTGATGAAAATCAGCGCCAGCTGCTGGCCGATCTCACCGGCGACAGCGACCTGCGCCATGCCGATGCGCCGAAAGGCGAGATGCCAATCACCGCCATTTACTCCATGGGCAGCACCTCGTCTGTCGGCCAGAATAGCGTCTCGGATCTCGATATCTGGGTCTGCCATCAATCCTGGCTTGATAATGAAGAGCGCCTGAATCTGCAGCGCAAATGTACGTTATTGCAGAAGTGGTGCGTCTCAATGGGTGTGGAAGTCAGTTTCTTCCTGATTGATGAGAACCGCTTCCGTCACAATGAAAGCGGCAGCCTGGGCGGTGAAGATTGCGGCTCCACCCAACACATTTTGCTGCTGGATGAGTTTTACCGTACTGCGGTTCGTATGGCGGGCAAACGTCTCCTGTGGAATATGGTACCGGGTGAAGAAGAGCATCACTATGACGATTACGTGATGTCGCTGTACGCGAAAGGCGTGCTGACCCCCAATGAGTGGCTCGATCTGGGTGGACTCGGTACGCTGTCTGCTGAAGAGTATTTTGGTGCCAGTCTGTGGCAGCTCTATAAAAGCATCGACTCGCCTTATAAAGCCGTACTGAAAACGTTGCTGCTGGAAGCCTATAGCTGGGAATACCCGAACACGCAGCTGCTGGCGATGGATATCAAACAGCGCCTGCACGACGGCGAAATCATCTGCTTCGGACTCGATCCTTACTGCATGATGCTGGAACGCGTAACGCACTATCTCACCAGCGTTGACGATCAGCCGCGTCTTGATCTGGTTCGTCGCTGCTTCTATCTCAAAGTATGTGAAAAGCTCAGCACCGAAGATCATCATCATCGCACCGGCTGGCGTCGCGAGATTTTATCGCAGCTGGTCAAAGAGTGGGGCTGGAACGAAGAGAAGATTGCCGTTCTGGACAACCGCGCCGAGTGGAAAATTGAGCGGGTGCGCGAAGCCCATAACGAATTACTGGATGCGATGATGCAAAGCTATCGCAACCTGATCCGCTTTGCCCGCCGCAATAACTTAAGCGTTAGCGCCAGCCCGCAGGATATCGGTGTATTAACCCGTAAACTGTATGCCGCGTTTGAAGCGCTGCCGGGCAAAGTGACGCTGGTGAACCCGCAGATTTCGCCCGATCTCTCTGAACCGAATCTGACCTTTATTCATGTCCCACCTGGCCGTGCCAACCGTTCCGGCTGGTATCTCTATAACCAGGCACCGGATATGGATTCGATCATCAGCCATCAGCCGCTGGAATATAACCGCTACCTGAACAAGCTGGTGGCTTGGGCGTGGTTTAATGGTCTGCTGACCCGCAAAACCCGGCTGCATATTAAAGGCAATGAGATTTGCGATCTGGCGCGTCTGCAGGAGCTGGTTAACGATGTTTCCAGCCACTTCCCGCTGCGTCTGCCTTCGCCGACACCAAAAGCGCTCTACAGTCCGTGCGAAATTCGTCACCTGGCGATTATTGTTAACCTTGAGCATGACCCGACAGCGGCCTTCCGCAACCAGGTGGTGCACTTCGACTTCCGCAAGCTGGATGTTTTTAGCTTTGGTCAGCAGCAGCAGTGCCTGATTGGCAGTATCGATCTGCTCTATCGCAACTCCTGGAATGAGGTGCGTACACTGCATTTCAGCGGCGAACAGGCGATGATCGAAGGACTGAAAACCATTCTTGGCAAGATGCATCAGGATGCCGCACCGCCGGATACGGTGGAAGTGTTCTGTTACAGCCAGCATCTGCGCGGTCTGATCCGCACGCGCGTGCAGCAGCTGGTCTCAGAGTGCATTGAGCTGCGCCTCTCCAGCACACGTCAGGAGCCGGGCCGCTTTAAAGCGCTGCGCATGGCAGGTCAGACCTGGGGTCTGTTCTTTGAACGTATGAGTGTTTCTGTGCAGAAGCTGGAAAATGCCGTTGAGTTTTATGGCGCGATCTCCAACAACAAGCTGCATGGACTCTCTATTAAAGTCGAAACGAATCAGACACCGCTGCCACCCGTCGTTAACGGCTATGCCAGCGAAGGCATCATTCAGTTCTTCTTTGAAAACACCACGGATGAGCGCGGCTTCAATATCTACATTCTTGATGAGACGAATCGGGTTGAGGTCTATCACCACTGTGAAGGCAGCAAAGAGGAGCTGGTGCGCGACGTCAGTCGGTTCTACTCCTCATCGCACGATCGCTTCACCTATGGGTCGAGCTTTATCAACTTTAACCTGCCGCAGTTCTATCAGATTGTGAACACGGGTGAGCGATTCCAGGTGATTCCGTTCCGTAGTCAGACGCTGACGCAACTGTGTACGACGCAGCCTGACAACGACAACAGCGACTATCAACCGCGCTATCAGGTGCATTGATGCTGACGGCCTGCCTGCGCTCTGCAGGTGGCCGCTATCTTTCTGGCTTGTCACCCGGTTCACGCTATTAGCGGGGATTTCCTGTTGCTTTTCCACCTTCAACTGCGATGATAAGCATCCAGGTAAAGGACATGAAGAGCATAAAGAATGAAGAAAGTAATAAGCCTGTTGGCCGTGACACTGGCTGTAACCAGCCTTGCAGGTTGTGGTCTGAAAGGACCGCTTTACTTCCCGCCGAAGGATCAGCCGAAGAAACAACAATCGCCGACCGAACGCCAGAAAGCGGATGCCAAAAAAGCCGATGTGGGCGGACTGGTTACCGGCAACTCAGGCGTACAAGCGAACTAATCTGATGGCTTATCCGGCGGAGCAAAAAATGCAGTTCTCCAAAATGCACGGTCTCGGCAACGATTTTATGGTTGTGGATGCAGTGACACAAAACGTCTTTTTTTCGCCGGAGTTGATCCGCCGGCTGGCCGATCGTCATCTGGGGATCGGATTTGATCAGCTGCTGATTGTTGAACCCCCTTACGATCCCGATCTCGATTTCCACTATCGCATTTTCAACGCCGACGGCAGTGAAGTGGCTCAGTGCGGTAACGGTGCGCGCTGTTTTGCCCGCTTTGTTCAGCTCAAAGGGCTGACCAACAAGACCGATATCCGGGTCAGTACGCAAAATGGCCGTATGGTCCTGACCGTGACGCCGGATGACCAGGTGCGCGTGAACATGGGCGAGCCCAACTTTGAGCCTCAGCAGGTGCCGTTCCGCGCCAACAAAGCCGAAAACCTCTATCTGCTGCGCGTTGCCGAACAGACGGTAATGCTGGGTGCGGTGTCGATGGGTAATCCTCACTGCGTCATCCAGGTTGAAAGTGTGAAAACCGCGCAGGTTGAACTGCTGGGCCCGATTCTGGAGAGCCATGAGCGTTTCCCGGATCGCGTCAATGTGGGTTTTATGGAGATCATCAATCCCGAACATATCCGCCTGCGCGTCTATGAACGCGGCGCGGGTGAAACACAGGCGTGCGGCAGTGGCGCCTGTGCTGCCGTTGCATGCGGCATTCAGCAGGGCATTCTGGCACCTAACGTCCGTGTCGATCTGCCTGGTGGAACGCTGCATATCTCCTGGAAAGGTGCCGGTCAGCCGCTCTATATGACCGGGCCTGCGACACACGTCTACGATGGGTTTATTCATCTATGAAAAATATCGAAGAGCAGACTGACAGTTCGGTTCTGCTGGACGATCAGGCCGTCAGTGATTATCTGCGGCAGAATCCCGATTTCTTTATCCGCAATGCCCGCGCAGTTGAACAGATGGCGGTGCCGCATCCGGTGCGCGGCAGCGTGTCGCTGGTCGAGTGGCACATGGCGCGGCAACGCAACCACATTCAGCGGCTGGAAGAAGAGATCACGCTGCTGATGGAGCAGGCCAGCGCTAACCACGAACTGTTTGACCGTCTGCTGTCGCTGGAAAGTCATCTGGCAGCGGCTGATTCGCTGCAGGATATGCTCAACCGACTGCACCGCTGGGCACGTGAATTGGGCCTGGCAGGTGCCAATGTGCGGCTGTTTAGTGATAAATGGCTGCTGGGCGCGCCTTCCGATTTCTTTCAGCTGAGCCTGTCGCGTCAGGCGTTTGAACCGCTGCGTATTCAGCGCTTCGGTAACCAGCATCACTATCTCGGCAACATTAATGGCCCGGAACTGCTGCTGCTGCTGCCGCAGGCAAAAGCGATCGGTTCGGTGGCCATGTCGCTGATGGGCGAAGAGGGCGATCTCGGCGTGCTGGTGTTCAGCAGTCGCGATAGCCAGCACTACCAGTCGGGTATGGGGACACTGCTGTTGCAGCACCTGTCGCAGATGATGCCTGATCTGCTTTCCCGCTGGGTCGAGCGCGCATGAGCAGCACGCTGCTGGAGGCTGTCGACGGATTCCTGCGCTACCTGAAAGTGGAGCGCCAGCTGAGTCCGTTAACCCAGAGCAGCTATGCGCGACAGCTTGCCGCGCTGGTGGCGATTGCTGACGAGATGAAGCTCAGCAGCTGGGCACAGCTGGAACCCGCGCAGGTGCGCAGCATGGCGGCGCGTAGCCGTCGTGCCGGACTCTCTGCCAGCAGCCTGGCGCTGCGCCTCTCTGCGCTGCGCAGTTTCCTCGACTGGCAGGTGAGTCAGGGTTTGCTCTCCGCTAATCCTGCCAAAGGGGTAATGACGCCACGTAAAGCACGGCATCTGCCCAAAAATATTGATGTTGATGAAGTGAATCAGCTGCTGGAGATCGACCTTGACGATCCGCTGGCGGTGCGCGACCGGGCGATGCTGGAAGTGATGTATGGCGGCGGTCTGCGTCTCTCCGAACTGGTCAATATGGATTGCCGCCATGTCGATCTCGATTCCGGTGAAGTGTGGGTCGTGGGTAAGGGCAGCAAAGAGCGCCGGGTTCCGATTGGCCGCACGGCCGTCACCTGGATCCAGCACTGGCTGCCGCTGCGTGAAACGTTCGGTGCCCAGGATGATGCGCTGTTTCTGTCGACGCGCGGCAACCGCATTTCGCCCCGCAACGTACAGAAGCGCTTTGCCGAATGGGGCATCAGACAGGGTCTGGCGAGCCATATCCATCCGCATAAGTTGCGCCACTCTTTTGCCACGCATCTGCTGGAGTCCAGCGGCGACCTGCGCGCCGTGCAGGAGTTACTGGGGCATGCGAATCTGTCGACGACCCAGATCTACACCCATCTCGACTTCCAGCATCTGGCTTCGGTGTATGACGCTGCGCATCCCCGCGCCAAACGAGGAAAGAACGAATGAAGTTTTATCGTCCGCTGTCGGCCATAAAAGCTATGAGCTTCGACCTTGATGACACGCTCTACGATAACTACCCGGTGATTCGTCGTACCACGCTGGAGTCCCATGCGGCGTTGCAGGCTTTTCATCCGGCGCTGCGTGACTTCACGCCGCAGGATTATCAGCAGTTACGTGACGAACTGCTGCAGCGTGAGCCTGAAATCTATCATGATGTATCGGAGTGGCGACGCCGTTCGGTAGAGCTGGCGATGCTGAATGTCGGCCTCTCGGCCGCTGAAGCGACAGCGGGCGCGGCAGATGTCATGGCGGTCTTTCATCAGTGGCGGAGTCAGGTCGAGATGCCGGATGAGACGCATCAGACGCTAAAAGCGCTGGCGGAAAAAATCCCGCTGGTGGCGGTCACCAACGGTAACGCCTGCCCGGAAAAAATGGGCATTGCGCACTACTTTCAGTTTACGCTGCGGGCCGGGCCGGATGGGCGCGCCAAGCCGTGGCAGGATATGTATCAGCTTGCCGCGCAACGCCTTGATATCGCACCACATCATATTCTGCATGTCGGTGATGACCTCACAACCGATGTCGCGGGCTCACTGCGCTGCGGACTGCAGGCCTGCTGGATTAACCTGCGGCAGGGCAACCTGATGCATATCCCGGATGCGCGCCTGTTGCCGCATGTCGAAATTTCGCGGTTGGCATCACTCACCTCACTGCTATAATGGCTGTAAATTTATCCAGTCGTCTCCTCTTTTCTGCTTTGCCGCCGTCACTCATCTGGCATCTGTGTCGCCGCCTGACGGGCAGCGATACTGTCTTGCGGCAGGCGGAATAATCAGCGCGACGACGACGCTTTTTCTCTGGTAAACGGTGCTTATGGACGTTTCTGAACTGCTCGATGGTTTGAATGACAATCAGCGCGCTGCCGTTGCGGCTCCGCGCAGTAACCTGCTGGTGCTGGCAGGCGCGGGCAGTGGTAAAACGCGGGTGCTGGTGCATCGCATTGCCTGGCTGATGTCGGTGGAGAATTGCTCTCCCTATTCAATTATGGCGGTGACCTTTACCAACAAAGCGGCCGCGGAGATGCGTCACCGTATCGAGCATCTGATCGGCACCAGTCAGGGCGGGATGTGGATCGGCACCTTCCACGGCCTGGCGCACCGTTTACTGCGCGCTCACCATCTTGATGCCGGTCTGCCGCAGGATTTTCAGATCCTCGACAGTGAAGATCAGCTGCGTCTGCTTAAGCGCCTGATTAAATCCATGAACCTTGATGACAAGCAGTGGCCTGCGCGTCAGGGCATGTGGTACATCAACGGCAAAAAAGATGAAGGCCTGCGGCCAAAGCATATTGAAAGCTACGGCAATCCGATTGAGCAGACCTGGCTGCGCATTTATCAGGCCTATCAGGAAGCCTGTGATCGCGCCGGTCTAGTCGATTTCGCTGAGCTGCTGCTGCGCGCCCATGAGCTGTGGCTCAACAAGCCGCACATTCTTAATCACTACCGCGAACGTTTTACCAACGTGCTGGTGGATGAGTTTCAGGATACCAACAACATTCAGTACGCCTGGATTCGGATGCTGGCGGGTGACAGCGGTCGTGTGATCATCGTAGGCGATGATGACCAGTCTATCTACGGCTGGCGCGGCGCGCAGGTCGAGAATATCCAGCGCTTCCTGCAGGATTTCCCTGGCGCGGAAACCATTCGTCTGGAGCAGAACTATCGCTCAACCAATAACATCCTGAAAGCCGCCAACGCCCTGATCGCCAACAACAATGGCCGCCTGGGTAAAGAGCTCTGGACCGAAGGCAGCGATGGTGAGCCAATCTCTATCTATTGCGCCTTTAATGAGCTGGATGAAGCACGCTTTGTGGTTAACCGCATCAAGGTCTGGATGGAGAACGGCGGCGCGCTCAACGACTGCGCCATTCTCTATCGCAGCAACGCCCAGTCGCGTGTGCTGGAAGAGGCGCTGCTGCAAAGCAGCATGCCGTACCGTATTTATGGCGGCATGCGCTTCTTCGAACGCCAGGAGATCAAAGATGCGCTCTCCTATCTGCGTCTGATGGCGAACCGCAATGACGATGCGGCTTTTGAGCGCGTGGTAAATACCCCGACACGTGGCGTGGGCGATCGCACGCTCGACGTGGTGCGTCAGACCGCCCGTGAGCGTCAGATGACGTTGTGGCAGGCCACGCGCGAACTGCTGCAAAGCCGCGCGCTGGCTGGCCGTGCCGCGTCTGCGCTGCAACGCTTCTGTGAGCTGGTCGATTCACTGGCTACCGAAACCGCCGATTTACCGCTGCATGTTCAGACTGACCGGGTCATTAAAGACTCAGGCCTGTGGCTGATGTATGAGCAGGAAAAAGGTGAGAAGGGCCAGGCGCGTATCGAAAACCTTGAGGAGCTGGTGACGGCAACACGCCAGTTCAGCTATCAGGACGAAGATGAAGATCTGATGCCGCTGCAGGCCTTCTTGTCCCATGCCGCCCTTGAAGCGGGTGAAGGTCAGGCGGACAAGTGGCAGGATGCGGTTCAGTTGATGACGCTGCACTCGGCGAAAGGGCTGGAGTTTAGCCAGGTCTTTATTGTCGGCATGGAAGAGGGGATGTTCCCGAGCCAGATGTCGCTGGATGAAGGCGGCCGTCTGGAAGAGGAGCGTCGTCTGGCTTATGTCGGCGTAACCCGTGCCATGATGAAGCTGACGCTGACCTACGCTGAAACCCGCCGACTCTATGGTAAGGAAGTGTATCACCGGCCTTCCCGTTTCATCGGCGAACTGCCCGAAGCGTGCATCGAAGAAGTGCGTCTGCGCGCCAGCGTGAGCCGTCCGGTAAACCATCAGCGGATGGGTGCCCCGGTGACCAAAAATGACAGCGGATTCGCGCTGGGTCAGCGTGTTCATCACGCGAAATTTGGCGAAGGCACCATCATCAATCTGGAAGGCAGCGGTGAACACAGCCGCCTGCAGGTGGCGTTTCAGGGGCAGGGAATCAAGTGGCTGGTGGCGGCTTACGCAAAGCTGGAAACGCTTTAGCGTGCGGTTGACGGCTTTTTCGTCTCAGCGTAACATGCGCCCACTATTATCATGAGAGGACAATGCCTTGGACACGCCCAGTCGATGCTGGCTCAATGACCTGGATACCAGGAATAACATCTAAGGCTACCTCTTTACGCGGGTAGCCTTAGCGGTTATCAGCGACCTCCCTTTTTGATTCAGTCGCACGAGTCAGCACTGATTTATCTCTGAAACTCTGTTTCCGTGTTCAGGCCGCACGTTCCATGTTGAGGAACGGCGGACTGCCTTGTCCCATTTAGTCTGCAATGGGGAGTATTGCTATGCTGAGCGCATTTAAACTGGATCACAGCCGCCTGACGCGACTGGAGCTGGAAGACGAAAACGACAAACTGACCACCTCCGTCTGGGTCGATCTTATTGAACCGGAAGAGGGCGAACGTGATCGGGTGCAGTCAGAACTGGGTCAGAGCCTGGCAACACGGCCTGAGCTGGAAGACATTGAGGCCTCAGCACGTTTCTTCGAAGATGAAGATGGTCTGCATATTCACTCCTTCTTCTTCTATGAAGATGCTGACGATCACGCCGGTAACTCTACTGTGGCGTTCACCATCCGTGAAGGCCGCCTCTATACACTGCGCGAACGCGAACTGCCCGCTTTTCGCCTCTATCGTATGCGCGCCCGTAACCAGACGCTGATCGACGGCAATGCCTTTGAGCTGCTGCTCGACCTGTTTGAAACCAAAATCGAACAGCTTGCCGATGAAATCGAGAACATCTACAGCGCGCTGGAGAAACTCAGCCGGGTGATCATGGAAGGTCAGCAGGGCGAAGAGTACGATCAGGCGCTGTCGCGGTTAGCGGAACTGGAAGATATCGGCTGGAAAGTGCGCCTCTGTCTGATGGATACCCAGCGCGCGCTGAACTTCCTGGTGCGTAAAGCGCGCCTGCCGGGCAATCAGCTGGAGCAGGCACGTGAAATTCTGCGCGATATCGAATCGCTCCTGCCGCATAACGAATCGCTGTTCCAGAAGGTGAACTTCCTGATGCAGGCGGCAATGGGCTTTATCAATATCGAGCAGAACCGCATCATCAAGATCTTCTCCGTGGTCTCCGTGGTATTTCTGCCGCCAACGCTGGTGGCTTCCAGCTACGGGATGAACTTCGAGTTTATGCCGGAACTGAAGTGGAGCTTTGGTTATCCTGCGGCTATCGGCCTGATGATTCTTGCCGGACTGGCACCTTATCTCTACTTCAAGCGTAAAAACTGGCTTTAAAACAGCCACGGGCCATCTCAGATGGCCCGTTTTGCTGGCTCTCATCCCCGTTTCTGCGTACTCTGATCCTCCTGTTTTTACAAATAATTAACTTCTTATGGACGCTTTTTCGTTGCGCGCGCAGTGGACGCTGCTGTTGCTGGTCTCAGTGTTGCTGGGTGCGGTGCTGCACTATTTTCATGTGCCTGCCGCGCTGTTACTGGGACCGATGATCGTGGGCGTGGTGATGGGGCTATCAGGTGCCACGCTGCGCATTGATAAACGGTTCTTCCTGGTTGCTCAGGCCGTTCTGGGCTGCATGATTGCGCAAAGCCTGTCACCTTCGATTCTGACACCGCTGATTCAGGACTGGCCGATCGTACTGGCGGTGCTGTTGCTGACGCTGGCGGCCAGTGGCTTGTCCGGTTTTCTGCTGGTGCGCTTCAGTCATCTGCCTGGCCCGACCGGCGCATGGGGATCGTCGCCGGGGGGAGCATCGGCCATGGTGGCGATGGCGGGTGACTTTGGCGCTGACGTCCGGCTGGTGGCGTTTATGCAGTATCTGCGGGTACTGTTTGTCGCCTCGGCGGCCGCGCTGGTGGCGCGCATCGGGCTGGGCGATGAAGCACACAGCGTGTCGCTGCTCTGGTTTCCGGCGCTGAATCGCGGTTTTGCCATTACCCTGGTCGTCATGCTGCTGGGTGCATGGCTGGGCACACGACTGCGCATTCCTTCTGGCGCGTTGCTGCTGCCCGCACTGGCGGGTGCGGCACTGAACAGCAGTCATATCGCGATATTACAGGTGCCGGAATGGTTGCTGGCCGTGGCCTATGCGCTGATTGGCTGGAGCGTGGGACTGCGTTTCACCCGCCCGATTTTTCTGCTGGCACTGCGCACGCTGCCGCAAATGCTGGCCTCGATCTTCGGGTTGATGTTGTTGTGTGGCGGGCTGGCGTGGATGCTGACCCGAATGCTGGATATCGATCTGATGACGGCTTATCTCGCCACCAGTCCAGGCGGACTGGACACGGTGGCGATTATTGCTGCAGGCACGCAGGTCAATATGGCGTTTGTGATGGCGATGCAGACGTTGCGTCTCTTTACCATCCTGCTGACCGGCCCGGCTTTAGCGCGCTTTATCTCACGCTACGCGCGCACGGGAACGGGAGCGGAATGAAAACGCCACCGCATCGCAGACAAACACCAGCAGCGCCAGCCAGATGAAGGCAAAGGTCACCAGCTTGTCTGGCGTGATGGTTTCACCGTAAAACACCACCGCCAGGACAAACATCAGCGTCGGGCCGAGGTACTGGAAGAAGCCCACGGTGGAGAGTCGCAGTCGGCTGCAGGCCGCCGCAAACAGCATCAGTGGAATGGTGGTAACAATGCCGGCCGCAATCAGCTTCAGGTTGAGGCTCAGCGGGTTAGCCGATAAATGGCTGGTGGCGCTGTCGGCAAAGCCAAACAGGTAAATCGCCGCCAGCGGGAACAGCCACAGTGTTTCAATCAGCATACCGCTCTGCGCATCGACCTGAATCTTTTTGCGCAAAAGACCGTACAGGGCAAAGCTCAGCGCCAGGCCCAGCGCGATAATCGGTAACGATCCAAACTGCCACAGCTGCACCAGCACGCCGACGGCTGCCAGCAGTACGGCCAGCCACTGCAGGCGACGAAAGCGTTCGCGCAGAAACAGCATGCCGAACACCACGTTAATCAGCGGGTTAATAAAGTAACCGAGGCTGGCTTCCAGCATATGCTGATTGTTGACCGCCCAGATGAACAGCAGCCAGTTGCCGCCGATCGTCACTGCTGTCAGCGCAAGCATCAGCACTTTTCGGGGCTGGCGCAATACGCTGCGTACACCGGGCCAGCTGCGGCTCAGGGTAATCAGCAACAGCATAAAGAGCGCAGACCAGATCACGCGATGCGTCATGATTTCTGTCGCGGGAACCTGTTTCACTAGCTTGAAATAGGCGGGCGCAATGCCCCAGATAAAGTAAGCGCCCAGTGCAAAGCCAACGCCCTGCCGGGTTTGTTGCGTATCCATATGCGATCCATTCAATGTCGTGGTTAGCCGATAAGATAGGTGGCAGTCGCCGTAGCGATGTAGTCGCCATGTTGATTGTGCAGCTCCACCCGAGCCACGCCGACTTTGTTACCGGCACGCAGCAGGCTGCTGGTGGCGATGAAGCGTTCACCGCGTCCGGGACGTAAATAGTCGACACGCATATCAATGGTGCCCATGCGCGACAGACGCTGGCGCAGCTCCTCCTCAGTGATGCTCTCCTGACGGGTTAGCGCATTACTGACGCACACCATGCCCGCAGCGACATCCAGTACCGAGGCGATAACACCGCCGTGCAGGATCTGCTGTGCCTGATTACCTACCAGCATGGTTTTGTTATTGAAACTGATCTCTGCGTAGTCTGCGTCAAGGCGCAGCAGCTCCAGGCCCAGCGCCTGATTAAACGGCATGTGATAAACGAAAATTTCGCCGACCAGCTTACGAGCGTCCTGCTGTGTCAGCACGGGTGATGACATGATGATGTGTCCTGAAAAAATCGGGCCAGAGGGGCGCGGAACGTTAATGAGTTGTGTATTCTATGACGCCTGCGAGGGTGTTTCCAGTTTAAGAAATCAGCACTCATGCTCGCTGCCATTTGTGTGTAGAATGGCCTGCTTTTTACGACACCCTTTCAGTTATTCTGATACGCAGTTGCTCACCGGAGAATTCTATGCGTAAGCATCGCGCCTTGCTGGCGGCAATGTTGATATTTCCTGCGCTGGCGCAGGCGGATGAAGCCCAGATTAAAGAGGTTCATGACGCGCCACAGGTCCAGGGCAGCATTATTGCTAACCTGCTGGAGAAGCACGACAACCCGTTTGTTCTCTATCCTTACGAGAACAACTATCTGCTCTACACCTATACCAGCGATCTGAATAAAGAGGCGATCTCATCTTATAACTGGGGAGAAAATGCCCGTAAAGATGAAGTGAAATTCCAGCTCAGTCTGGCATTTCCGTTATGGCGCGGTATTCTGGGCGACAACTCCGTCCTGGCGGCCTCTTATACACAGCGTTCCTGGTGGCAGCTGTCGAATAGCGCGGAGTCTTCGCCATTCCGCGAAACCAACTATGAACCTCAGATCTTCCTCGGCTGGGCAACCGACTATTCACTGGCGGGCTGGACCTTACGGGATGTTGAAGTGGGTCTGAATCATCAGTCCAATGGACGAAGCGATCCGACTTCACGCAGCTGGAACCGTGTTTATGCGCGTCTGATGGCGGAGAACGGTAACTTCCTGGCGGAAATCAAACCCTGGTATCGCATCCCGGAAGGGGAGAGCAGCGATGATAATCCTGATATCACCAAATACATGGGTTATTACCGTGCCAAAGTGGGCTACCGGCTAGGCGACAGTATTTTCAGCGTTGAGGGCAACTATAACTGGAACAGCGGTTATGGCGGCGCGACAATGGGCTGGAGCTACCCTATCAGTGAGCATGTCCGCTTCTATACTCAGGTATTTAGCGGTTACGGTGAATCACTGATCGATTACAACCATCGCCAGACGCGTCTGGGTGTGGGTGTAACGCTTAACGACTTGTTCTAATCTCAAACGTAAGACAGGAATCGCGTGGCAACCTCGGCAGTTCTCAATCAGGAAGCGCTGGCGCAGCAGGTATTGCAGGATACCTTCGGCTATCAGCATTTTCGTCCCGGTCAGCAGACGATCATTCATCAGGCGCTAAGCGGGCGCGATTGCCTGGTGGTGATGCCCACTGGCGGAGGGAAATCGCTTTGTTATCAGATTCCGGCGCTGGTGCGCGAGGGACTGACGCTGGTGGTGTCACCGCTGATCTCTCTGATGAAAGATCAGGTCGATCAGCTGCTGGCGAATGGCGTGGCGGCGGCGTATCTCAACTCCACCATGACGCGCGATCAGCAGCAGACGGTGATGGCAGACTGCCGTACCGGTCGGGTTAAGCTACTTTATATCGCTCCCGAACGCCTGATGATGGATAACTTCCTGGAAAGTCTGGCGCACTGGCAGCCCGCGATGCTGGCCGTGGACGAAGCGCACTGCATTTCCCAGTGGGGCCACGATTTCCGTCCGGAATATGGCGCACTCGGAAAGATGCGTCAGCGCTTCCCGGAATTACCGGTGATGGCACTGACCGCGACGGCGGATGAAACCACCCGCAATGACATCGTTAACCTGCTGCACATGCAGGATCCGCTGATCCAGATCAGCAGCTTTGACCGTCCTAATATCCGTTACACGCTGGTGGAGAAATTTAAACCCACCGATCAGCTGCTGCGCTACGTTCAGGATCAGCGCGGTAAGTGCGGCATTATCTACTGCAACAGCCGGGCGAAGGTGGAAGACACCGCCGCGCGTCTGCAAAGCCGTGGATTCAGCGTGGGCGCCTATCATGCCGGAATCGATAGCGAACAGCGTGGCCGGGTGCAGGAAGCGTTTCAACGTGACGATCTGCAAATCGTGGTGGCGACGGTGGCCTTTGGCATGGGTATCAACAAACCCAACGTCCGTTTTGTCGTTCACTTCGATATTCCGCGTAATATTGAGTCCTATTATCAGGAAACCGGCCGGGCCGGACGTGATGGTCTGCCCGCCGAAGCGATGATGCTCTACGATCCGGCCGATATGGCCTGGTTGCGTAAATGCCTCGAAGAGAAAGTGCCAGGGCAGCTGCAGGATATTGAACGCCACAAGCTCAATGCGATGGGCGCGTTTGCGGAAGCGCAGACCTGCCGGCGTCTGGTGCTGCTGAACTATTTTGGCGAGGGTCGCCAGCAGCCATGCGGCAACTGCGATATCTGTCTCGATCCGCCTAAACGCTATGACGGTCTGGTTGAAGCGCAAAAAGCGCTTTCCGGTATCTACCGTGTTGGTCAGCGTTTTGGCATGGGCTATATCGTTGAGGTGCTACGCGGGTCTAATAATCAGCGTATTCGTGAACAGGGTCATGACAAACTGCCGGTTTATGGGCTGGGCAAAGACCAGAGTCACGAACACTGGGTCAGTGTGTTACGTCAGTTAATCCATCTGGGGCTGGTGACGCAGAATATCGCTATGCATTCGGCGTTGCAGTTGACCGAAGCAGCGCGCCCGGTGCTGCGCGGTGAAGTGCCTTTGATGCTGGCAGTGCCGCGATTGATTACTGCGAAAACAAAAAGCAGCAGTCCGGCGAAGTTTCTCGGTGGCAATTACGACCGCAAGCTGTTCGCCAAGCTGCGTAAGCTGCGAAAAGCGATCGCCGACGAAGAGAATATTCCCCCCTATGTGGTGTTCAATGACGCCACACTGATAGAGATGGCAGAACAGATGCCGGTCAGCGCGTCGGAGATGCTCAGCGTCAACGGCGTGGGCCACCGCAAACTGGAGCGCTTTGGCAAACCTTTCCTGGTGATGATCAAAGAGCATCTTGATGATGAAGAATAAAGGACACTGATTATGCTGATGTTATTCGCAACGGTTGCGCTGGTTCATCTGGTGGCATTGATGAGCCCCGGCCCTGATTTCTTTTTCGTATCGCAAACCGCCGCCAGCCGCTCGCGTAAAGAGGCGATGATGGGGGTACTGGGTATTACACTGGGTATCGTTGTCTGGGCGGGCGTGGCGCTGATGGGACTGCACCTGATCCTGGAAAAAATGGCGTGGCTGCATCAGGTCATCATGGTCGGTGGTGGACTCTATCTGTTGTGGATGGGCTGGCAGCTGATGTGTTCGGCACGTCAGCGACACAAACAGCCGCAGCAGGATGAGCCCGTAGTTGAGCTGCCGAAACGCGGAATGAGCTTTCTCAAAGGCCTGCTGACGAACCTGTCGAATCCTAAAGCAATTATTTACTTCGGTAGCGTCTTCTCGCTGTTCGTCGGTGATGATGTGGGTTCGGCAGAGCGCTGGGGCCTGTTCCTGTTGATTATTGGGGAAACCTTTGCCTGGTTTGCCCTGGTCGCGGCTATCTTTGCGCTACCGTGGATCCGCGCTAAATATCAGCGCCTGGCAAAGTGGGTCGATGGCATGGCAGGCGTCCTGTTTGCCGGTTTTGGTATCCACCTGATTATTTCACGTTAAGCGCTGCAATCCCTTTATGCCGGAGAGCGCATTGCGCATCCGGCAAAACTTCATTGCCTGTGGTATCTCTCTGAACTTCACGTGCGTGACGACTGTCACAAACTGCACCTGTTAACGCCCCACTGTTACAACCGCGTATAAATCGTCACCCTTCTTTGATTAATGAAACCTTCACCTCCGGTATGGTCGTATCGACGGACTCTGTTTTCATGGAGATGATAATGAACACAAAACCCCTGTTAGTGTTGTTAATCGCGTTCTGCATCAGCGCCTGCGCCGCGCCTGAGGCTGCCCATTATCGCGTTCCTGACCAGGTGAAGGGAGACAGGATATCGGCCATCCTGGCGCAGTTGCCTCCGGTGTCTGAGCAGCAGCAGGGCGAAAGAATTAACCAGATCTCCGCTGCGTTTCTCGGTACGCCTTATCAGGCGGATACGCTGATCGGCTCGCCCGAAACACCAGAAGCGCTGGTGATCAATTTCAACGGAGTGGATTGTTTCACGCTGCTTGATTACGTTCAGGCGCTAAGCCGCAGCCACGATCGCGCCAGCTTTGAGGCTAACCTGATTCGGACGCGTTACGCGGGCGGAGAGGTCAGCTACCTGAAACGGCGTCACTTTTTTTCCGACTGGTTTGCTGAAAGCCCGCGTAATGCCACTGACATAACCCGCACACTCAGCCCGGATGCGGTGACGGTGGTGAAGCAACTGAATCGTGAGGTCAGCGGAAAAGAAAGGCTGCCCGGTCTGAGTGTGGTTCCCCGACGCATAACTTACATCCCAGCTCGCGCGATCACATCGCAGGTACTGAAGCAGATTCAGACCGGCGATTACATTGGCGTTTATACCAATGCTCAGGGGCTGGATGTGTCGCACGTCGGGATTGCCGTCTGGCATGATGGACGGTTGTGGTTCAGGAACGCCTCTTCGCTGGCCGCTCATCGCAAAGTGGTCGATACGCCATTCAGGGAGTATATGCGATCAAAACCGGGCATTATTGTGTTGCGTGCGGTGCCATTGACCGCGCCGTAGTGTCGCCAGGGAGAGGGGATGTGATGCAGGGAAGGATCGCGCCGACCTCAGCGTGTCGGCGCGTAAGGCCTTACGCGATCTTTCTGGCGCTGGCCAGCAGCGCGCCCACCGCCATAAACAGACCACCGAAAATGCGGTTCATCAACTTCATCTGTTTTGGCCCTTTAATCCAGCCAGCAATCCGCGTTGCCAGAGTGGCGTAGCCAATCATCACGATGATATCGACCACCACGGTGGTCACGCCCAGCACCAGATACTGCATAAACAACGGCTGATGCGGCTGGATAAACTGCGGGAACAGGGCGGCCAGAAAGACGATACTTTTCGGGTTGGTCAGGTTAACCAGCACGGCGCGTTTGAACAGGCGACGACGCGGCATCGCTTTGGCGACCGCATCCAGATCGATGCCACCTGCGGAGCGCCATTGCTGAATACCCAGCCAGACCAGATAGGCTGCACCGGCCCATTTCAGAATTTCAAATGCCAGCAGCGACTGAGAAAACAACGCGCCCAGACCGATACCGACCAGCACGATGTGCAGTGCCAGGCCGACCTGCAAACCGGAGATGGACGCTACCGTGCCGCGATAGCCGTGGCTGATACCGGTACTCATGGTGTTGATTGCGCCGGAACCGGGCGACAGGCTCAGGATTGTGGTTGTAAGCAGATAGGTCAGCCACCATTCGATGGTCATGGGTCAGGCTCTCTTTAGTAGCGGAATTGTGACACAATACGCCAGAAATAAGCGCGACGCTACGGCCTGCGCATGGCATTCATGACTCAGTATCCGGTCATCAGGAGGGCGAATGAATCAACACAAAGCCAGTTGGCTGCGACGTGAAAAAGCCTTTGCTGCCTTCGCCACCGGGCCGCTGCTCGATTTCTGGCACAGTCGTGAAGAACGGGAATTTACCGGCGTAGGAAATCTGACACTGCGCTATGTCCGCTTCACATCGCCGCAACATAAGCGTGTGATCCTGATTGTGCCAGGACGCATCGAGAGTTACATAAAATATCCTGAGCTGGCGTACGATCTGTTTCACTGCGGATTTGATGTGGTGATTCTGGACCATCGCGGTCAGGGGCGTTCCGATCGCCTGCTGGAAGATACACACCGTGGTCACGTAGCGGAATTTACCCATTATGTCGACGATCTTGAAACGCTCTATCTTAAAGAGATTGTCAGCGGTCACTATCAGCAGCGCTATGCGCTGGCTCACTCGATGGGTGGCGCAATCTTAACGCTGTTCCTGGCGCGTCAGCCGCAGGCGTTTCATGCGGCAGCGTTAGTGGCGCCGATGTTTGGCATTGCCTTGCCGCTGCCCTCATTTCTGGCCCATCGGCTTCTTGACTGGGCGGAGAAACGTCCGGCTATGCGCGATGGCTATGCGCTCGGCACCGGACGCTGGCGCGCGCACCCGTTTGGCATTAACCGGCTGACGCACAGCACCGAGCGTTACCGGCGAAACCTGCGATTTTATGCGGACGATCCGGCGATTCGCGTCGGCGGGCCAACCTACCACTGGGTGCGTGAAGGCATCCATGCCGGTCGCAATATTATCAGTCAGGTCGATAAGATCACCACGCCGCTACTGCTGTTACAGGCCAGCGACGATCGGGTGGTCGACAATCGTTCACAGGATCTGTTTTGTGCCGCAATGGCCGCGGCGGGTCATCCGTGTGAGGGCAATAAGCCACGGGTGATCGAGGGTGCGCGTCATGAGATCCTGTTTGAAAAGGATGAGATGCGCGCCGAAGCACTCAATGCAGTGGTCGACTTTTTTTCATCGCACCACTGACGTTTTTTATCCGACCGGTTAAACCGGCAGAACCAGATACCCGAGGTTTTCATGTATCACATCGTTGCATCCGATCTGGATGGCACGCTGCTTTCTCCCGAACATCGTCTGACCCCTTTTGCGCGTGAAACACTGCAGCAGCTGGTCGCGAAAGATATTCACTTTGTGTTCGCCACTGGCCGTCATCATATTGATGTCGGACAGATGCGCGACAGCCTGGCCATTCCTGCCTATATGATCACCTCAAACGGCGCGCGCGTGCACAACGCACAGGGCGAACTGGTGTTCAGTCATAATCTGGATGAGGACATCGCCAGCGATCTGTTTGGTCTGCAGTATCATCACAGCGATATTCTGACGCACGTTTACCGCGACGATGAGTGGTTTGTCAGCCGTTCAAGCCCGGCGGAGCAGGACTATTTCCGCGAGTCGGTCTTCAACTATCAGGTCTATGAGCCGGGTCTGTTGCCTACTGATAACATCAGCAAGGTTTTCTTCACCTGCGAAAATCCTGAGCATCTGATTCCGATGGAGCAGGCGATTGAAGCGCGCTGGGGCGACCGGGTTAATGTCAGTTTCTCGCTGCCCACCTGTCTGGAAGTGATGGCGGGCGGCGTGTCGAAAGGGCATGCGCTGGAGGCGGTCGCGAAGACGCTGGGCCATACGCTGAAAAGCTGTATCGCTTTTGGCGACGGCATGAATGATGTGGAGATGCTGAGTATGGCGGGTAAAGGCTTTATCATGCAGAACGCCCATCAGCGGTTGAAAGATACGCTGCCAGCGCTGGATGTGATTGGGTCGAATGCCGATGATGCGGTGCCGCAGATGCTTCGCACGCTCTATCTGGCTTAAGCCGTCAGCGTAAAACAGGGCCGGTTATCCGGCCCTGTTTTTATGGCCGTCAGGCGAGGGTCTTTTTGTGCTTGTGTTCGCTGACCATGGTCAGTAACAGCAGAATAACCGCCAGCACGCAGCCCGCAATCATCACCATGAAGCCGCCGTCCCAGCCGAAATAATCGACGGTGTAACCGACAATGGCGCTGGCCGCCACCGATCCGCCCAGATAGCCGAACAGGCCGGTGAAGCCCGCTGCCGTGCCCGCCGCTTTTTTCGGTGCCAGTTCCAGAGCATGCAGACCAATCAGCATCACCGGGCCGTAGATCAGGAAGCCAATCACGATCATGCAGGCCATGTCGACGCCAGGATTACCCGCCGGGTTGAGCCAGTAGATCACAGTTGCAATGGTCACCAGCGTCATAAAGAACACCCCGGTTGCACCGCGATTGCCGCGGAACACTTTGTCCGACATCCAGCCACAGAGCAGCGTGCCCGGAATCCCCGCATATTCATACATGAAGTAGGCCCACGACGATTTATCCAGCGTGAAGTGTTTTACTTCGCGCAGATAGGTCGGCGACCAGTCGAGAATGCCGTAGCGCAGCAGATAAACAAAGACGTTGGCCAGTGCGATGTACCACAGCAACTTGTTTGGCAGCACATACTTCATGAAGATCTGTTTTGCCGTCAGCTCCTCTTCGTGGCTGGCATCGTAATCAGGCGGATAGTCGTTTTTGTACTCTTCAATCGGCGGCAGACCACAGGATTGTGGGGTGTCGCGCATCAGCGCAAAGGCCAGAATCGCAATAGCAATCGCGCCAAACGCCGGCATGTAGAGTGCTGCTTTCCAGTCGTTGAACCACGCCATACCGAGCAGGAACAGCAGAGGCGGAATACCGCCGCCTACGTTATGCGCACAGTTCCAGATCGATACGATGCCGCCGCGCTCTTTCTGCGACCACCAGTGAACCATGGTGCGGCCACAGGGCGGCCAGCCCATGCCCTGAAACCAGCCACAGACAAACAGCAGTACGAACATCACCATGATGCTGGAGGTCGCCCAGGGAACGAATCCCATAATCAGCATCACCGCCGCGGCCAGAATCAGACCAGCCGGTAAGAAGACGCGCGGATTTGATCGGTCAGAGACCGAGCCCATGATGAATTTTGAAAAGCCGTAGGCAATGGAGATGCCGGATAAGGCAAAACCGAGATCGCCACGTGAAAAACCCTGCTCCACCAGATAGGGCATGGCGAGTGCGAAGTTTTTCCTGACCAGATAGTAGGCCGCGTAACCAAAGAAGATCCCGATGAAAATTTGCCAGCGCAGGCGACGGTAGAGCGGATCGACATGATCCTCCGCCACCTGCGGCTGACGTGGTGCAGGTTTAAAAATGCTCAGCATCAGTGAGGCCCTCCAGGGCACATTATGGTTTTTTATTCCCAGCAGGTTGGGGCAGGAAAAGAGCAGAAAAAAATGGACGCAGGATGTTCCATTTCGCGCAAAGAATAGTGTTAGTTGCGCAACGTTACTGTGATGAGTGACACATTTGTTACATTTTTATTACAGTTGAGAGCGAATATGATCATCCGATGGATCATTTCGCGCATTTTATCTGGCATAAAACCCATTCCGGCACCGCTTATGTCAGTAAGTGTAAACAAGTCATTTTTCGGGCGTTTTAATCGCCTGGTTAGTAATCAGATGTCAACCAGATTTAACAGCCTGAGGGCTGCACATTGTTTACACTGACGGCCTGTTTATTTCGGGATCGTCACCGTGTTTTTATTGATTATTACCACCATTCTGTGGGCCTTTTCGTTCAGCCTGATTGGCGAGTATCTTGCCGGTCAGGTAGACAGCTGGTTCTCTGTGCTCATGCGTCTGGCGCTTGCTGCGCTGGTGTTTCTCCCTTTCCTGCGCTGGCGCGGCCATCGCCCTTCGACATTGCTGCTTTATATGCTGGTGGGGATGTTGCAGCTGGGCGTGATGTATCTGCTGAGCTTCGAAGCCTATCTCTACCTGAGCGTGTCGGAGTTCCTGCTGTTTACGGTGATGACCCCGCTCTACGTGACGCTGATTTATGATCTGATCAGCCGCCGTCCACTGCGCATCGGCTATATCTTCAGTGCGTTGCTGGCGGTGGCAGGCGCGGCCATTATTCGCTATGACAAAGTCAGCGATCATTTCTGGTTTGGCCTGCTGTTAGTGCAGCTGGCAAACATCTGCTTTGCGGCGGGAATGGTAGGTTATAAGCGTCTGCAGGAGACCCGACCCATGCCGCAGCATACCGCTTTCTCCTGGTTCTATCTGGGGGCAGTGTTGATTGCGGTGATCGCCTGGTGTGCCTGGGGTAACCCGCAGAAGTTGCCGACGACTTCATTGCAGTGGGGCATTCTGATCTGGCTGGGGGTGGCAGCTTCCGGTCTCGGCTATTTTATGTGGAATTACGGTGCGACGCAGGTCGATGCCGGTACGCTGGGCATTATGAATAACATGCACGTTCCCGCCGGTCTGCTGGTGAATCTGGCTATCTGGCAGGAAAAGCCGCACTGGCCGAGCTTTATTGCGGGCGCGCTGGTGATCCTCGCCTCACTGTGGGTGCATAAGCGGTGGGTGGTGGGGCGTAGTGACCGGTAATCATTAGGTGCTGGGACAAACCGTTGCTGTAGCCGGACTGCGGCCTCCCGGGCTGGCGCGTCCGATCGCGAAGGAAACTCACCTCCCTGTGGATCGGCCGGGCCATCCCTGGCCCGGACGCTTCGCTCTTCAGACGCGCCAGCCCTGGAGACTTAACAGCATCATCGCAGTTGAACAAAGGACTCAGAGCGAATATGAAGGAGGGGATGGCGCCATATCAGGCAGGCTTCTCACTCTTAGGACGCTGAATCATCGCCAGCCCTTTCAGGAAGTTCCGCAGAATCTGGTCGCCGCACTCGCGGTAGTTCTTATGATCCGGTTTGCGGAAAATCGCGCCAATCTCAGCCTGTGAAACAGTAAAATTCACGCGCTTCAGGACATCAGGAATGTCGGTGGTTTTCAGATCAAAAGCGATGCGCAGCTTTCTCATGAAGATATTGTTAGTCATCTTGCGTTCTATGGACGGCGCGGGCGCATCTTCACTTTTGCCACGACGGTAAAAGATCAGGCCATTCAGAAAATAACCCATCAGCACATCCGGGCAGGGACGAAACGCAGCATCGTCATCTTTTTTCAGCCACGCCTGAATATCCGCTACCGGCACGTCACATTGCGCCAGCGCAAAAATCTCCACCATTTTGGCATCGCTCAGATTGAGCATGTAGCGCACGCTGCGCAGAATATCATTGTTAGTCATGGTGAGATCTTCTCATGTTCAGTCGACAGGCTGCGCATTATAGGGGATTTCGCCCGCGTTCGCGCAGGTTTGTGCCCGCCGGATTACCGCTGTAATACTGCACCGGGCAGCGCGGCGTCGCGCACAAATGGCAGATGCTCGCAGGCGTGCTGACGGGCAAAGCGGATAAAGGCTTCCAGCACAGGCTGACGCTGCTCGCCTTCGCGCACGGCGGCATAAAGACGGCTCCAGAGGCCATCGCCCAGCGTGCGGGTAACGACCAGACCCTGCTTCTCAAAACTCTCCACCACCCAGTGCGGCAGTGCGGCAATCCCCATGCGCGCCGACACCATCTGAATCATCAGCAGGGTGTTATCCACACTTTTCAGAGCCGGACTCACGCCCGCTGGCTGCAGGAAGTGACGCCAGATATCCAGACGCTGACGCTGAACCGGATAGATCATTAACACTTCATCGGCCAAATCTTCTGGCGAAATCTGCTCAACCTGCGCCAGCGGGTGGTCCGTCGCCAGTACCAGCCGCACTTCATAATCAAACATCGGCGAGTAGAACAGGCCCGAGCGCGCCAGAATGTCGGAGGTCAGCACCACATCCAGCTCACCCTGTTGCAGAGCGGGCTGCGGATCAAAGGTCACGCCTGATTTGAAATCCATCACCACCTGCGGCCAGCTCTGGCGGAACTTGTCCAGCGCGGGAGTCAGCCACTGAATGCAGCTGTGACACTCAATCGCCACCCGCAGCGTGGTCTGATGCGGCTCATGACAGGCCTGCAACGCCTGCTGAATCTGCGGCAGCACCTGCTCAGCCAGCTGCAGCAGAATATCCCCCTGCGGCGTAAAGCGTAGCGGCTGACTTTTACGCACGAACAGGCGGAATCCCAGCCGCTGCTCCAGATCGCTGAACTGATGAGACAACGCCGATTGCGTCTGATGAAGCTGGGCCGCCGCCGCCGCCAGCGATCCCGTATTGCGCAGAGCCTGAAGCGTCCGCAGGTGCTTGAGTTCGATCATGAGAGTCCTTCACATCGAAAATGAACATATTGCGCTTGAGAGACATACAGTACCCGCAGATTATAGCAGTGTAAACATCTGGACGGCTAAACATCTTTGGCTGCCCATTTTAGCCAAAGTGAAAGATTATCTGGAGAACAGCACATGACTATCCTCAACCATACCCTCGGCTTTCCCCGCATTGGTCTGCGCCGTGAACTGAAAAAAGCACTGGAGAGTTACTGGGCAGGCGACAGCACGCAGCAGGCACTACTGGCGACGGGCCGCGAGCTGCGGGCGCGACACTGGCAACAGCAGAAAGAGGCGGGCGTCGATCTGCTGCCGGTCGGCGATTTCGCCTGGTATGATCATGTGCTGACCACCAGCCTGCTGCTGGGCAATGTGCCTGCACGTCATCAGAACACAGAGGGCACCGTTGATCTGGATACGCTGTTTCGCGTGGGGCGCGGGCGTGCGCCGACCGGCGAACCCGCGGCGGCGGCAGAAATGACCAAATGGTTTAACACCAACTATCACTTCATCGTGCCGGAATTTACTCAGGGCCAGACATTTAAACTGAGCTGGACTCAGCTGCTGGACGAGGTTGATGAGGCGCTGGCGCTGGGCCATAACATTAAGCCGGTGCTGCTCGGGCCGGTGACGTATCTGTGGCTGGGTAAAGTCAAAGGTGAACCCTTTGAACGTCTGTCGCTGCTGGCGGCGATTTTGCCGGTCTATCAGCAGGTGCTGGCGGAACTGGCAAAGCGCGGCATCGAATGGGTACAGATTGATGAACCCGCCCTGGCGCTGGAGCTGCCGCAGACCTGGCGCGACGCCTTTCAGCTGGCGTATGACGCTCTGCAGGGCCACAGCAAGCTGCTGCTGACCACCTATTTTGACAGCATCGGCCAGAACATTGATGTGATTCGTGCGCTGCCGGTGCAGGGCCTGCATGTCGATCTGGTCCATGGCAATGATGATATTAAGCAGCTGAATCAGCAACTCCCCGCCAGCTGGCTGCTGTCGCTGGGCGTGATCAACGGACGTAACGTCTGGCGCGCCGATCTGAGCCGCTGGTTCAGTCGCCTGCAACCGCTGACCAGAGAGCGTGAGCAGCTGTGGATTGGATCTTCCTGCTCACTGCTGCACAGCCCGATCGACCTGAGTGTCGAGACCCGCCTGGATGACGAAGTCAAAAGCTGGTTCGCCTTTGCGCTGCAGAAATGTGCTGAGCTCTCGCTGCTGAGTCAGGCTCTGAACAACAATGATGCGGCGTCGCTGGACGCCTGGAGCGCGCCGGTGCAGGCCCGTGCTCACTCCCGACGGGTGCATAATGCGGCGGTGGGGCAGCGTCTGGAGGCCATCACGCCACAGCACAGTGAGCGGCAGAGTGCTTACCCGGTTCGCGCCGTCCTGCAGCGTCAGCGTTTCAATCTGCCCGCCTGGCCCACCACCACCATTGGCTCTTTTCCACAGACCACTGAAATTCGCGGCCTGCGTCTCGACTTTAAACAGGGCCGTCTTGACAGCAGTCATTACCGCACCGGCATCGCAGAGCACATTAAACAGGCGATTACCGAGCAGGAGCGGCTGGGGCTGGATGTGCTGGTGCATGGTGAAGCAGAACGTAACGATATGGTTGAGTACTTCGGCGAGCATCTGGACGGCTTTGTCTTTACCCAGAACGGCTGGGTGCAGAGCTACGGTTCTCGCTGTGTGAAACCGCCTGTCATTATTGGCGATATCAGTCGCCCGGAGGCGATCACTGTGGAGTGGGCCCGCTATGCCCAGTCGCTGACGGACAAGCCGGTAAAAGGGATGCTGACCGGTCCGGTGACGATTCTCTGCTGGTCATTCCCGCGTGAAGATGTGTCACGTGAAATCATCGCTAAGCAGATCGCGCTGGCGCTGCGTGATGAAGTGGAAGATCTGGAGAAGGCGGGCATCGGGATTATTCAGATTGATGAGCCTGCGCTGCGTGAAGGTCTGCCCCTGCATCAGTCTGAGTGGGCGACCTATCTGAACTGGGCCGTTGAAGCGTTCCGGCTGAATGCTGCGGTGGCGCGGGATGAAACCCAGATTCACACGCATATGTGTTACTGCGAGTTTAACGACATTATGGACGCCATCGCAGCCCTGGATGCAGATGTCATCACGATCGAAACTTCGCGTTCTGACATGGACCTGCTAGAGTCGTTTGAAGATTTCGAGTATCCGAATGAAATCGGGCCCGGCGTCTATGATATTCACTCCCCCAATGTTCCCAGCGTGGAGTGGATAGAAGCACTGTTGCTGAAGGCGGCGAAACGGATTCCGGAAACACGTCTTTGGGTAAACCCGGACTGCGGTCTGAAGACGCGTGGCTGGACGGAGACGCGTCAGGCGCTGGCGAATATGGTGACGGCGGCGAAGAAACTGCGTGGTGAGACGGCGTAGGAATGGGGCCGGTGGGTAAAATCAGGGGCGCAGAAGCGCCCCTTTTTCATTTATTTTGATGCCACACCATACTGCCTGAACCAGGCCAGCATGCGTTGCCAGCCATCATTCGCTGATTCAGCATGATAGCTCGGACGGTAATCAGCATTAAACGCATGTCCCGCTTCGGGATAGACGATGATCTCGGCGGTTGCATTGGCGGCATGCAGCGCCTGACGCATCTGCTCGACGCTCTCCAGTGGAATGCCGTCATCCTGACCACCATACAAACCTAACACCGGGGCACTCAAGTCGACCGCAATATCAATAGGATGCTTCTGCTGCTTCAGCGTACGCTCACCGGTCAGTCGCCCGTACCAGGCAACCGCGGCGCGCAGCTGTGGGTTATGCGCGGCGTAGAGCCAGCTGATGCGGCCACCCCAGCAAAAACCGGTGATGCCCATGCGACGGATATCACCGCCATTGCGCGCCGCCCAGTTTGCGGCATGATCGAGGTCAGCCAGCACCTGAGTGTCAGGGACTTTACTGACCAGCTCGCTGAATAGCGTCGGGATATCATTGTATTCAGAAGGATCGCCCTCGCGGAAATAGAGCTCGGGCGCGATCGCCAGATAGCCTTCCAGCGCAAGACGACGGCAGATATCCCGGATGTGTTCATGCACACCAAAGATTTCCTGCACCACCAGGACAACAGGCAACGGGCCTTCCGCTGAGTGAGGCTTTGCAAAAAATGCCGGCATGTTTTCGCCCTGGCTGGGAACCGAGGTTTCACCTGCATGAATGGCCGGGCTTTCGGTAATGATGGTCGTAGAGGCGGTGGGCTGCACGGCAGGGGCAAAGCCGCCCGTCGCCGGTTTTTGTGCCATATTATCACTGGGTTTCATTATTCTCTCCGTGCAAGCATTTGCGCAATCACGTAACTATAGCCTGGCGACAAAGCATATGCGCCAGGTGTCGGGTAACAGAATCAGCAGCGAATAAAATCATCCTCCTCTTTAACATTGCGCTGACCCGGACACAGCCTCGCGAAGAGCTATCGGGACCAGGAAGATGTTATTGTGTGATATCAATCACATTTCATCTGGCTGGAAATGTAACTTTCATTTTCTTAAGTGAATGCTGTCACATATTTATCGGGCGTGCTGGCGTAGAGTGGCGCGATACCTTCCCTTAACAGGAGTCTGAAAAATGACACAGTCTGACGTTTTCCATCTTGGCCTGACTAAAGCCGATCTGCAGGGCGCCACCCTGGCGATTGTGCCGGGCGATCCGGAGCGTGTGAAGAAAATTGCCGGACTGATGGAAGATGCCACGCATCTCGCCTCACACCGTGAATTTACTTCATGGCTGGCAAAAATTGATGGTAAACCCGTTGTGGTCTGCTCAACCGGTATTGGCGGTCCTTCAACGTCGATTGCGGTGGAAGAGCTGGCACAGCTCGGCGTGCGCACCTTCCTGCGTGTCGGGACCACTGGCGCGATCCAGCCACATATCAATGTTGGCGATGTACTGGTGACCACCGCATCGGTTCGTCTGGACGGGGCCAGCCTGCATTTTGCGCCGATGGAGTTCCCGGCAGTGGCAGATTTTGCCTGTACCACCGCACTGGTTGCTGCCGCAGAAGCCTGTGGCGCGAAGACCCATATCGGTATCACCGCCTCATCTGACACCTTCTATCCGGGCCAGGAGCGTTACGACACTGTTTCAGGCCGCGTCGTCAGCCGCTTTAAAGGTTCGATGAAAGAGTGGCAGGAGATGGGTGTACTTAACTATGAGATGGAATCCGCTACACTGTTAACCATGTGCGCCAGCCAGGGTCTGCGAGCCGGCATGGTGGCGGGCGTGATTGTGAACCGCACGCAGAAAGAGATCCCGGATGCGGTCACCATGAAACAGACAGAAAGTGACGCAGTGAAGATTGTGGTCGAAGCGGCGCGTCGCTTGCTGTAGGCCGCGTCAGGCAGCAGGTTTTTGTCCAGACTCAAAACCTGCTGCCGGTCGTTAATGGCGCGTAACGTCAGTGAAACCTGAGAGTGTTTATGCGCAACACCATTCCTGTCCGACGTCCTCTCCCCGGCGCGAATCCTGCCGCACTCAATGCCCGCCTGGAACGCAGTGCCGAACGTTTCCGTGCCGCCATGCAACAGGGCGACTATGCGCTGGCAGCCCAGTGCTGCGAAGAGGTGCTGCGCTCAATGCCCAACCAGATGCAGGTGCTGAGCGACTACGCCCTTTGTCTGCTGCGTCTGGGTCAGTACAATAAAGCGTACAAAATCTATCAGAAGATTTATCAGTCACCGCCCGCTGTGCAGGCTACAGCTTCTGAAACCTGGCTGGATGGCCTGACCGAAGTGTGTGGCTGGCTGGATAAAAAGGACGAAGTCGCACGTTACGGTCTGGCGTCGCTGATGCGTTCTGATGCACGTTTCAGTCAGGGGCAGCGCATGGCCTTTCCCGCTCCGCAACCTGAGCCTGTTGATCTCCGTCAGCCGCAGCAGAATGTCATTGCTTTCTGCCTGTATGGCGATCAGCCACGTTACTGCGAAACCTTAATCAAAAACGTTGAAGTCGCGCCTGAGTTTTATCCCGGCTGGGTCTGTCGCATCTATCTTGATGACAGCGTGCCGCAGCATGTCTGGCTGCGCCTTGACCAGTCGCACGTCCAGCTGGTCGATATGTCTCATGAAAAAACTTTGTATCCAACCCTGTGGCGTTTTCTGGTGCTCGACGATCCCGCGGTGAAGCGCTTTATCGTGCGCGATGCCGACTCGTTGCTCTCGGAGCGCGAAGCGGCGGCGGTTAATGCCTGGCTGGCGTCGCCTTACTGGTTCCACCATATGCGTGACTACTTCTCTCATACCGAACTGCTGCTGGCAGGGATGTGGGGCGGCTGTCACGGCGTCTTCCGGGGTGTGGAACAGGCGATGCGTGATTTCATCGCGCAGTATCAGGGTAGTGAACGCTTCACCGACCAGTATTTCCTCAAGGTAGCGCTGTGGCCAACTGTGCGCGAAAGCCTCCTGAGCCATGATGAGTTGTTTCATTTCCATCAGGCCCAGCCGTGGCCTGACCATACGCCTGTGCGCTGGAATACGCCGCATTTTCACGTTGGTAGTAATGCGGGATTTGCCAGTATGACCGGTAAAACCAGCGCCGCTGACGGTAACCGGCAGCGCGTCGCGATCACCTCCGGCGAGACAACCTGGCACTATCTGGCGCAGGTCAAAAACGGTGAATGGCTGCTGCCGATGCCGTTTTTCCTGATTGATGCGTGGCAGGCTGGAAAGCTGACGGTGGCGGCTCTGTAAGCCGCTGAGTCTGGCTAAAATTGTCTGGACATTCATACAGTGCGACTCTACCTTTTCCCTCAGCAGCCTGAGTCGCGGGGAAATCATGGATCAGCACATCATCATCAGCGCCTGTCTGGCGCTTGCCGGGTTAGGGATTGGCTGGATGCTGGCACAGTTACGTGCCGGTCATCAGGTCGCCAGTTTCCAGACCGAGCGCCGTCTGCAGGAAGAGGCGCAACAGCGCCAGCAGCAGCAAATCGAACAGCTTCAGCAGCAGACGCAGCAGCGTGAGCAGGAACTGCGTCAGCTTCACGGCGCACTAAGCGGTGCCAATGAGCGACTGCAACAGCTTGATTACTGGCGCAATGAAAGCGAACAGCTCAATCGTGAACTGCGTAATCAGCTGGAGGTTAACAGCGCGCAGGAAGCAGAACTGCGTGAAGTGACCATCCGCCTGGAAGAGACCCGCTTCGCAGCTGAAGAGAAACAGCGCCTGCTGACCAACAGCGAACAACGCCTCAGCGCCCAGTTTGAAAACCTCGCCAACCGTATTTTCGAAAACAGCGGTCGTCGCGTCGATGAACAAAACCGCCAGAGTCTGGATGGGCTGATTGGCCCGCTGCGTGAGCAGCTTGATGGCTTTCGTCGTCAGGTTCATGAGAGCTTTGGCGCAGAGGCGCGTGAACGCCACACCCTGACCCATGAAATCCGGCAGTTACAGCAGCTGAATGCGCAGATGGCGCAGGAGGCATTAAACCTGACCAAAGCGCTGAAGGGCGACAACAAAATTCAGGGTAACTGGGGTGAAGTTGTATTGGGCCGCGTGCTGGAAGCCTCCGGACTGCGTGAAGGTTATGAATATGAAACCCAGGTGAGCATTCAGTCAGAACAACAGGGCAGGATGCAGCCGGATGTAATAGTGCGTCTGCCGCAGGGCAAAGATGTCGTCGTGGATGCCAAGATGACGCTGGTGGCTTATGAGCGCTACTTCAATGCAGAAGATGAAATTGAACGTGAGCAGGCGATTCAGGAGCATGTCGCTGCCATGCGGGCGCACATCCGTCTGCTGGGCCGAAAAGATTATCAACAGTTGCCCGGTTTACGATCGCTGGATTATGTGTTGATGTTTATCCCGGTTGAGCCCGCCTTTTTGCTGGCCATTGATCGCCAGCCTGAGCTGATTGGCGAGGCACTGCAGCAGAACATCATGCTGGTCAGCCCCACCACACTGCTGGTGGCGTTGCGAACCATTAATAATCTCTGGCGCTATGAGCATCAGAGCCGCAATGCACAGCGTATTGCCGATCGGGCAACCCGGCTTTATGACAAGATGCGGCTGTTTGTCGATGACATGACCGGCATTGGTCACAGTCTTGATAAGGCGCAAAACAGCTATCGCGAGGCGATGAAAAAGCTGTCAGAGGGGCGCGGCAACCTGATTGCGCAGACAGAGGGATTTCGGGCGCTGGGCGTGGAGATCAAACGGCCCATCAACCCGCAACTGGCCGAACGCGCCATGCCGGAAAACCGGGCGGATGAGGATGCAGATGACGACAGGGATGCGGATGAGAGTGAGCCGCGTGTGAGACGCCTCCACGAATAGTATGGGCGCAGCGTGCCTGACTTCCGTGACTCTGATACACTTCGGGAAGTATTGTTTGTGGAGCAGGTAAAACCGATGGCAGATGAATCACAGCAGGAAACCACCCATTTTGGCTTTCAGACGGTCGCCAAAAGCGAAAAAGCTGACAAAGTCGCGGACGTGTTTCACTCCGTAGCGGCAAAATATGACCTGATGAACGATTTGATGTCGTTTGGCGTCCATCGTATCTGGAAGCGTTTTACCATTGACAGCAGCGGCGTACGTCGCGGTCAGCGCGTGTTAGATTTGGCCGGCGGTACGGGCGATTTGACCGCAAAATTCTCTCGCCTGGTGGGCGAAACCGGTCAGGTTGTCCTGGCCGATATCAACAGCTCCATGCTGAAGATGGGCCGCGAAAAGCTGCGCAATCAGGGTGTGGTTGGCAATGTGAGTTACGTACAGGCCAACGCAGAAGCTCTGCCTTTCCCCGATAACTATTTCGACTGCATCACCATCTCCTTTGGTCTGCGCAACGTCACGGAAAAAGAGAAAGCGCTGGCCTCGATGTTCCGTGTCCTTAAGCCGGGCGGACGTCTGCTGGTTCTGGAGTTCTCTAAGCCGGTGCTGGATCCGCTGAGCAAGGCGTATGATGCTTACTCATTCCACATTCTGCCGCGTATCGGACAGCTGGTGGCGCAGGATGCAGAGAGCTATCGCTATCTGGCCGAATCGATACGTATGCATCCCGATCAGGAGACCCTGAAAGCGATGATGAACGATGTCGGTTTTGAAAATACCACTTACTCCAATATGACCGGCGGCATTGTCGCGCTGCATCGTGGATTTAAGTTCTGAGTGAGATGGTAATGAACCTGATGCCCTTGATTACCGCGGGCCTGGAAACGGCGCTGAACCGTATTCTCTATCGCGATCGCGGCCTGAAACCGGCGCGGCAACGTCTGAATGGCAAAGTGCTGACGCTGCGCCTGACTGAGTTCTCTTATCCGCTGGTGCTGGTTTTCAGTGAACAGCAACTGGACGTGTTATCGGACTGGCAGGATAGCAGTGACTGCACGGTGATCACCTCGCTGAAAACGCTGACGAAGCTGCGCGATCGCCAGCAGCTGACGCCGCTGATTCGCAGCGGTGAGCTGCAGGTTGATGGCGACCTGCAGGTAGTGCAGCAGTTCTCCGCGCTGATGGATCTGGCTGAGCTGGACCCGGCAGAATATCTGGCTCCCTGGGTAGGCGATATCGCCGCACAGGGCATCAGTCAGCGCTCGCAACAGGCATTCCGCTTTTTCACAGGCGAAGTGCAGCGTCGCCAGGATTATCTCGGACAGGCTATCACCGAAGAGTGGCGTGTTGCGCCTGGCTCGCTGGAATTAGCCTGGTTTTCTGAGGAGGTCGACGCGATGGAACGTTCGCTTGAGGCGCTTGATGCGCGTCTGGCGCAGCTGGAGGCAAAATGAGTTTTGGAGAGATCCGCCGCTTATATCTGATCATGAAGGTGTTTCTGACCTATGGCCTTGATGAACTGATACCTCAGACACGCCTCACATTCCTGTTTCGCCTGTGGCGTCGCTCTGTTTTCTGGATCCCGAATCTGCATCAGCATGAACCCATCGGCGCACGTATGCGCATGGCGATGGAGCAACTGGGTCCGGTCTGGATCAAGTTCGGGCAGATGCTCTCGACCCGTCGGGATCTCTTCCCGCCGCTGATCGCCGATCAACTCGCGATCCTGCAGGACCGTGTAGCGCCCTTCGATGGCGTCAAAGCGAAAGCGCAGATTGAAGCCTCAATGGGCGCGCCGATTGAAACCTGGTTTGATGATTTTGATATCAAGCCACTGGCGTCGGCATCCATTGCACAGGTGCACACCGCCACGCTGAAATCGACCGGCAAGAAAGTGGTGATCAAAGTGATCCGCCCCGATATTTTGCCGGTGATCAAAGCGGACATGAAGCTGATCTATCGCCTGGCCCGCTGGGTTCCGCGTCTGCTGCCGGATGGCCGCCGTCTGCGTCCGGTCGAGGTGGTGCGCGATTATGAGAAAACCCTGCTTGATGAGCTGAACCTGTTACGTGAAGCAGCCAACGCCATTCAGCTGCGCCGGAATTTTGAAGACAGCCGCATGCTCTACGTACCGGAAGTCTATTCAGATTACTGCAGCGAAACCATGATGGTGATGGAGCGTATCTACGGCATTCCGATTTCTGACGTTGCTACGCTGGAACGCCATGGCGTGAATATGAAGCTGCTGGCTGAACGTGGCGTGCAGGTCTTTTTCACCCAGGTCTTTCGCGACAGCTTCTTCCATGCGGATATGCATCCGGGCAACATCTTTGTCAGCTATGACCATCCGGAAGATCCACAATATATCGGCATTGACTGCGGTATCGTGGGTTCACTGAACAAAGAAGATAAGCGTTATCTGGCGGAAAACTTTATCGCCTTCTTTAACCGTGATTACCGTAAGGTCGCGGAACTGCATGTAGACTCCGGCTGGGTGCCGCCCGATACCAATGTCGAAGATTTCGAGTTTGCGATTCGTACGGTCTGCGAACCGATTTTTGAAAAGCCGCTGGCTGAGATCTCCTTCGGACATGTGCTCCTGAACCTGTTTAACACAGCACGCCGCTTTAACATGGAAGTGCAGCCGCAGCTGGTCCTGCTGCAAAAAACGCTGCTTTATGTGGAAGGGATTGGCCGTCAGCTCTATCCTCAGCTCGATCTGTGGAAGACAGCCAAGCCGTTCCTGGAAGAGTGGATTAAGGATCAGGTCGGTCTGCCGGCCATTATCCGTGCGGTGAAAGAGAAAGCGCCATTCTGGGCTGAAAAGTTACCCGAGCTGCCCGAGCTGTTTTACGACAGCCTGCGCCAGCACAAGCTGCTACGGCATAGCGTCGATAAATTGGTGGGTGATATGCACGCACAGCGCGTTCGTCACCATCAGGCACGCTACCTGTTTGGCGTCGGGGCAACGTTGCTGTTAAGCGGAACGGCTGTACTACTCACCCGACCGGACTGGGACTTCTTCCCGGCGGTGTTAATGGCGGCGGGAATCGTCTCCTGGTTAATCGGCTGGCGTAAGACAAACTGATTGTCACGTCCGTCTAAAAAAAGGTAATGTCGCTGGCTCAGGCCCGGTTGAAAAGGGCACTCTGTGGTGCATTACCTCATCGTTTTCACAGAATATTAGAGGCTATCTCATGGGCGGTATCAGTATCTGGCAATTGGTAATCATTGCCGTCATTGTTGTACTTCTGTTCGGTACCAACAAATTACGTAATCTGGGTTCGGATTTAGGTTCTTCGATTCGTGGCTTCAAAAAAGCCATGAGTGACGAGGACGATAAAAAGGATCAACCGAAAGAGCAGGATGCTGACTTCGCGGCCAAAACGCTGGCTGATAAACAGCACACTTCGGCTACCAAAGAAGACACCAAGAACGACAAGCAGGTGTAAACCGTGTTCGATATTGGTTTTAGTGAACTGGTATTAGTGTTCGTTATCGGGCTGATTGTACTCGGCCCGCAACGTTTACCGGTTGCGGTGAAAACCGTAGTCGGCTGGATCAGGGCGATTCGTTCGCTGGCAGCCAATGTGCAACATGAACTGGCGCAGGAGCTCAAGCTGCAGGAGCTGCAGGACAGCCTGAAAAAGGTGGAAGAAGCGAGCCGCGGCACGCTCTCACCTGAGCTGAAAGAGTCGATGGAAGAGCTGCGTAAAACGGCGGATTCAATGAAACGCTCGGTCAGTCAGAGCATCGACATTGAAAAAGAGGAAGACGAGGCAAACACCATTCACTCGGCCCAGCACAGGCCCGTGTCTCATCCTGCTTCAGAAGCAGGAGACGCATCTGAGTCTGGCACGGCGGAACTTTCGGCGACACCGGCTACCGCAGAACATCAGGCCAGCGCGCCAGCACAGGCCCCTGCTCCGGTTTCAGACGCTGTCACGGCTGTGCAACCTGCTGCGGCACCTTCCGCTGTTGCCACTGCCCCGGCACAGGCTCCGTCAGCCGTTTCATCCGCGCCGGCTGTGCAATCTTCTGCCGCACCTGCCGCCGTGGCCAGCGCACCGGCACAGGCGCCTGCGGTTGAAGCCGCCAGACCGGCCAATACTGCGCGACATTCCGCTCCACCCTCTTCTGCAAGTGATGAACGATAATGGCCGTTGAAGATACTCAACCGCTCATCAGTCATCTGATTGAGCTGCGTAAGCGACTACTGAATTGCATGATCGCAGTATTAGCGATTTTTCTGGTGCTGGTTTTCTTCGCCAATGATATTTACCAGCTGGTCGCGGCACCTCTGATTAGCCAGATGCCGGTTGGATCGAGCATGATCGCGACTGATGTCGCCTCACCGTTTTTCACCCCGATTAAGCTGACTATCATTGTGTCGGTGTTTCTTGCGGTGCC
Organism: Pantoea sp. ANP04; assembly: GCF_041982285.1. Taxonomy (NCBI): domain Bacteria; kingdom Pseudomonadati; phylum Pseudomonadota; class Gammaproteobacteria; order Enterobacterales; family Erwiniaceae; genus Pantoea; species Pantoea sp. ANP04. The sequence continues at coordinate 222,536 of NZ_JAUTYS010000007.1, forward strand.
AGTGATCCTCTATCAGGTCTGGGCATTTGTCGCTCCGGCGCTATACCGGCATGAGCGCAGGCTGGTTATGCCACTGCTCTTTTCCAGCACTTTCCTGTTCTATTTCGGCGTAGCGTTTGCCTATTTTGTGGTCTTTCCGCTGGCATTCGGTTTTTTCACCAAAACCGCGCCGATCGGCGTCACCGTTGCGACAGATATTGCCAAATACCTCGATTTTGTCATGACGCTGTTTATGGCATTTGGCGTGGCGTTTGAAGTGCCGGTGGCGATTGTGCTGCTGTGCTGGACCGGCATCACCAGTCCGGACGATCTGAAGAAGAAACGTCCTTATATTCTGGTGGGTGCCTTCGTCGTCGGGATGTTGCTCACACCGCCGGATGTTTTTTCCCAAACTTTGCTCGCTATTCCGATGTACTGCCTGTTTGAAGTCGGCGTATTCTTTTCCCGTTACTACGTGGGTAAAGGCCGCCGGTCACAGGATGAGGACGAGAACATCGACTCCTGATGCCGACCGCGTTACCGTTACCCGCACAGGCGGGAAGCGATCAATCCAAACCGCCCTGATGGGCGGTTTTTGTTTATAAACTGTGGGAAAAATTATGTTTGATATCGGTGTAAACCTGACCAGCACGCAATTCGCCTCCGACCGGCAAAAGGTGGTTAAACGCGCGCGTGATGCGGGCGTCACCGGCATGCTTATTACCGGCACTAATGCGCTGGAGAGCCAGCAGGCTCAGCGGCTGGCTGAAGCGCAACCCGATTTCTGCTGGTCTACCGCGGGCGTTCATCCTCATCATGCCAGCGAATGGTCCACGGACATTGCCAGTACCCTGCGTCGACTGGCTGAAAAACCGGAAGTGGTGGCTATCGGTGAGTGCGGGCTCGATTTTAATCGCAACCTGTCGGCGCATGAGCAGCAGGAGTATGCGTTTGATGCACAGCTGGCACTGGCGGCGGAACTCAACATGCCGGTGTTCCTTCACTGCCGTGAAGCCCATGCACGTTTCGCCGCGGTGCTTGAACCCTGGCTGCCAAAATTGCCGGGTGCGGTGATTCACTGCTTTACCGGCACGCGTGATGAACTTGAAGGCTGTCTGGCCATGGGATTATCCGTGGGGATCACGGGCTGGGTGTGCGATGAGCGTCGTGGTCTGGAACTGCGAGAGCTGCTGCCACTGATTCCGGCCGATCGTCTGCTGCTGGAAACCGATGCGCCGTATCTGCTGCCACGCGACATGCGTCCGCGCCCGACTTCACGCCGGAACGAACCCTGCTTTTTACCGCATATTGTGCATCAGGTGGCGACATGGCGTGGGGAGAATGCTGAGGAACTGGCGGTCCGCATTGATCAGAATGCGCGGACGTTGTTCAGACTGGCTTAAAGCTTGCGGAACTGCTTGTTATCCACACTGCGCATCACCTGCTTGTTCAGCAGATTAAGCAACAGAATCGAGCGTGTTTCACCATCCGGCTCGGCAAAGATGGCGCGCAGCCCCTCAAAGGTCCCTTCAGTGATAACCACTTCGTCGCCGCTTTGAGGGGTTTCCGGATCAAGCAGGATTTGCGGGACATCAGTCTCCAGCGCTTCAATCACGGCCGATGGCACGGTCGCAGGTGTGGTGCCGAAGCGCACAAAGTGGCTGACACCGCGCGTGCTGCTGATGGTCGTGGTGTGAATCGCTTCCGGATCGAATTCAATAAACAGATAATTTGGAAACAGTGGCTCACTCACCGTGGTACGTTTTCCGCGCACGATCTTTTCCAGAGCGATCATCGGACTCAGGCAATGCACTTCCTGCCGCTCCAGATGCTCCTTCGCGCGCAATAGCTGTCCACGTTTGCAATAGAGTAAGTACCAGGATTCCATAACTGCTCCCATTGAATGGACGCTAAGAATAGCAAACCTGCTGCCAGAGTTATAGCGCAGGGGCAGGGTAAAGCGTCCTGCAAAGAAAATAAACTGAGACTTTTCTTAACAGGCCGGCTGGCAGGTGAAAAGGTAACTGAAAATTGACGTCTGCTTAAGAGGCTGCACTATAAACCTCAGCATATCCGCTTAATCAGACCTATAATGGCCGATTCACTCTGGCCGGAAAGCTAAAGCCGCATGAAATATCACGATTTAAGAGACTTTCTCGCGCTGCTCGAACAGCGCGGTGAGCTAAAGCGCATTACCCAGTCGATCGATCCCGAACTGGAAATGACCGAAATTGCCGACCGTACACTGCGCGCCGGTGGTCCCGCCTTGCTGTTTGAAAACCCGAAAGGGTACGACATGCCGGTACTGTGCAATCTGTTCGGCACGCCAAAGCGCGTGGCAATGGGCATGGGCCAGGAGGAGGTCAGCGCACTGCGTGAAGTGGGTAAACTGCTGGCCTTCCTGAAAGAACCGGAGCCGCCAAAAGGCTTCCGCGATCTGTTCGATAAAATGCCGCAGTTTAAGCAGGTTCTGAACATGCCGACCAAACGGCTGCGTAATGCACCCTGTCAGGAGGTGGTGTTCAGTGGCGATGACGTTGATCTGACGCGCATTCCGGTGATGAAGTGCTGGCCCGGTGATGCGGCACCGCTGATTACCTGGGGCCTGACTGTGACGCGTGGTCCCCATAAAGAGCGGCAGAATCTTGGTATCTATCGGCAGCAGGTGATCGGCAAAAATCGTCTGATTATGCGCTGGCTGTCGCACCGTGGCGGTGCGCTTGATTATCTGGAGTGGACGAAAGCGCATCCGGGTGAGCGTTTTCCGGTGTCGGTGGCGCTGGGTGCCGATCCTGCCACCATTCTTGGTGCCGTGACGCCGGTGCCTGATACGCTGTCAGAATATGCGTTTGCCGGTTTGCTGCGCGGCAATAAAACAGAAGTGGTGAAGTGTCTCTCGAACAATCTCGAGGTGCCTGCCAGCGCTGAAATCGTGCTGGAAGGATATATCGAAGCGGGCGATATGGCGCCGGAAGGCCCTTACGGTGACCACACGGGCTACTACAATGAAGTAGATAGCTTCCCGGTGTTTACTGTGACGCATATTACGCAGCGCCATAAGCCTATCTATCACTCAACCTACACTGGCCGTCCACCGGATGAACCTGCGGTACTGGGTGTGGCGCTGAATGAAGTGCTGGTGCCGATTCTGGTGAAGCAGTTCCCGGAGATCGTGGACTTCTATCTGCCGCCAGAGGGTTGCTCATACCGCCTCGCGGTTGTGACAATTAAAAAGCAGTACGCAGGGCATGCCAAACGTGTCATGTTTGGCGTCTGGTCGTTTTTACGGCAGTTCATGTACACCAAATTTGTTATTGTGTGTGACGATGACGTTAATGCGCGTGACTGGAACGATGTGATCTGGGCGATCACCACGCGTATGGATCCGGCTCGCGATACGGTATTAGTGGAAAATACCCCGATCGATTATCTCGATTTCGCCTCGCCTGTGTCCGGGCTGGGATCGAAGATGGGGATGGATGCGACCAACAAGTGGCCGGGTGAAACGCAGCGCGAATGGGGTACACCCATTGTGAAAGACCCTGCGGTCACCGCGCGCATTGATGCCATCTGGGATGAGCTAGGTATTTTTGATCAGCCGCCACAGCGTTGATGGCGAGCACAACCATAAAGACGACCCGACAGAGGGAACGCATGACAACGTTAAGCTGTAAAGTAACTTCAGTTGAGGCGATTACCGACACGGTCTATCGCGTTCGCCTGATCCCTGAAGCGGAATTCAGTTTTCGCGCGGGACAGTATCTGATGGTAGTGATGGATGAGCGCGACAAGCGTCCGTTCTCACTGGCTTCAACGCCGATGGAAAAAGATATCATTGAGCTGCATATCGGCGCGTCCGATCTGAACCTCTATGCCATGGCCGTTATGGATCGCATCCGTAACGATCGCCAGATCACGGTTGATATGCCGCACGGCGACGCCTGGTTGCGCGAAGAGAGCACTAAGCCGCTGATTCTGATTGCGGGCGGCACCGGTTTCTCCTATGCCCGTTCAATTCTGCTTACCGCGCTGGCGGAACAGCCAGAGCGCGATATCGCCATTTACTGGGGCGGACGTGAGCTCAAGCATCTGTACGATATGGACGAGCTGGATGCGCTGGCAGTCAAGCACCCGAACCTGAAGGTGATCCCGGTCGTCGAGCAGCCCGAAGCGGGCTGGCAGGGTCGGTCAGGCACAGTCCTGACAGCCGTGATGCAGGACTTCAGCACGCTGAGCGAGCATGAGATCTACATCGCCGGACGGTTTGAGATGGCGAAGATTGCCCGCGATCGTTTCTGTGCCGAGCGTGGCGCCGTAGAGTCACAGATGTATGGCGATGCGTTTGCCTTTATCTGATTCCCGGTAGCAGGCTGTAGCAGACAGAAAAAACCCGCCGGTTAACGGCGGGTAAATCTGACAAAGTAAGACTCAACGTATTACAGACGCTCGAATACGGTCGCAATCCCCTGACCCAGTCCGATGCACATGGTAGCGAGTCCGAAACGGGCATCGCGTCGTTCCATAATATTCAGCAGTGTGGTACTGATGCGCGCGCCGGAACAGCCCAGCGGATGGCCTAAAGCAATCGCACCGCCATTCAGATTCACCTTTTCATCCATCAGCTCCAGTAAACCTAAGTCCTTGATGCAGGGCAGCGTCTGCGCGGCAAAGGCTTCGTTCAGCTCAAACACGTCGATATCACTGACGCTTAGCCCCGCCCGTTTCAATGCCAGTTTGCTGGCCGGAACCGGTCCGTAGCCCATAATCGACGGATCACAGCCAACCACTGCCATGCTGCGGATGCGGGCGCGTGGCGTCAGCCCCAGTTCACGGGCGCGTGATTCACTCATGACCAGCATGGCGGCTGCACCATCTGACAACGCCGACGACGTGCCCGCCGTGACGGTGCCATTCACCGGATCGAAGGCGGGTTTGAGCGCCGCCAGTCCTTCGGCGCTGGTCTCCTCGCGGATCACTTCATCAAAGTCATAGCGTTTAAGAATGCCGTCGCTGTCGTGTCCATAAGTGGCGACAATCTCAGTGGCGAAGTCGCCGCGCTGGGTGGCCTGCCATGCGCGCTGGTGCGAACGCAGGGCAAACGCATCCTGCTGCTCACGGCTGATATGATGCATACGTGCCAGCATCTCGGCAGTTAAGCCCATCATGCCTGCGGCTTTGGCGACGGTGCGTCCCAGGCCGGGATGAAAATCCACACCGTGATTCATCGGCACGTGCCCCATGTGCTCCACGCCACCGATCAGGCAGCACTGTGCATCGCCCACCATAATGGCGCGGGCCGCATCGTGCAGCGCCTGCATTGACGAACCGCACAGCCGGTTAACGGTAGTGGCCGGTACAGAGTGCGGGATTTCGGCCAGCAGCGCGGCGTTACGCGCGATATTAAATCCCTGTTCCAGCGTCTGCTGTACGCAGCCCCAGACGATATCGTCGAGCGAAGTCGGATCCACTGCCGGGTTGCGGCTCAGAATTTCGCGCATCAGGTGCGCAGAGAGGTCTTCAGCGCGCACGTTCCGAAAGGCTCCGCCTTTTGAACGTCCCATTGGCGTGCGCACCGCATCAACAATCACCACATTTTCCATCTTTTTGCCCTCAGGCGCTTTTCAGCGCGGCTTCATCAATCGGTTTAGCGGCGGGATACCAGCTTTCATGCTGATGGGCTTTCTGCACCAGCAGCGCAGGCAAGGCATAGAGCCCACCGAGCGCGCTATAGCGGCGTGCCTGATCGACCACATTGCTGTTGCCAAGGGTATCGAGATAGCGGAATGCGCCGCCACGGAACGGCGGGAAGCCAAGGCCGTATACCAGCGCCATATCTGCTTCAGCGGGTGAGGCGATAATCTTCTCTTCAAGGCAGCGCACCACTTCATTCAGCATCGGCAGCATCATGCGGTTCAGGATCTCTTCGTCACTGAAGACCCGCGCGGGCTGACAGACCTGTTGCAGCAGTGTGTCCACCTCTGCATCGGGCACTTTCTTCAGCTTGCCTTTTTTATCCTCTTCCCAGCGCCAGAAACCTTTGCCATTTTTCTGGCCAAAACGACCGGCATCAAACAGCAGGTCAATCGCATCACGATAGTCATGCTTCATACGATCCGGGAAACCGTCCGCCATGACGCTTTGCGCGTGATGTGCGGTATCGATGCCTACCACATCCAGCAGCCAGGAGGGACCCATCGGCCAGCCGAACTGTTTTTCCATTACTTTATCAATCTGGCGGAAATCAGCGCCGTCGCGGAGCAGCAGGCTGAAAGCGGCGAAGTAGGGGAACAGCACCCGGTTAACAAAGAAGCCGGGACAATCATTCACCACGATAGGGGTTTTGCCCATTTTGCTGGCCCAGGCCACCACTTTACTCAGCGTGGCTTCACTGGTTTTCTCGCCACGAACCACTTCAACCAGCGGCATACGTGGCACCGGATTGAAGAAGTGCATGCCACAGAAGTTTTCCGGGCGTTGCAGCGCCTGCGCCAGCTGGCTGATAGGAATGGTCGAGGTATTGGAGGCCAGAATCGCGTCTTCACGCAGATGCTGTTCGGTTTCAGCCAGCACTTTGGCCTTGATCAGCGGGTTCTCAACCACGGCTTCCACCACCACATCGGCCTGATCAAAACCGGCATAATCGAGTGTGGGCTGGATAGTGGCGATCACACTGGCGAGTTTGTTGCCGTCGATTTTGCCGCGTTCTAACAGCTTATTAAGTAACTTACTGGCTTCGTTCATCCCCAGGGTTAGCGCCTGTGGGTTGATATCTTTCATTCTGACCGGCACGCCTTTCCACGCAGACTGGTAGCTGATGCCGCCACCCATAATGCCTGCGCCCAGTACTGCCGCCTGAGCGGGGGCGCCGCTTTCGCTGCCACGCTTTTTCGCCAGGCCTTTGACGTACTGGTCGTTAAGGAAGATGCCGACCAGAGCGCGAGCTTCATCAGACTGCGCCAGCGGCACAAACGCCGCGGTTTCAAGTTTCAATGCATCGTCACGGCCAAGGCTGGCCGCCGCTTCAATGGTTTTCACTGCCATCAGCGGGGCGGGATAGTGTTTACCTGCAGTCTGCAGCACCATCGCTTTCGCAATAGAAAAGCTCATGGCTGCTTCAATCGGGCTGAGTTTCAGCGGAGCCAGTTTCGGTGCCCGGCGCGCGCGCCAGCTGCCATCAGTGGCGGCGGCTTTGAGCATGGTGATCCCCGCCTCGCGCAGTTTTTCGCGAGCGACCACGGCATCGACCAGACCGAGTTTCAGGGCGGCATTGCCATCAACATCTTTGCCCGCCGCAATAATTTCCAGTGCACTGTCGGCACCCAGCAGGCGTGGCAGCCGCACACTGCCACCAAAGCCAGGCATGATGCCAAGTTTGGTTTCCGGCAGGCCAATGCGGGCGTCCGCAGTAGCAATACGCAGATCGGTTGCCAGCACGCACTCACATCCGCCGCCCAGCGCATAGCCGTCAATGGCGGCCAGGGTCGGCACGGGTAAATCTTCCAGACGATTGAAGATGCTGTTGGCATAGCTCAGCCACTGGCTCAGCTTTTCGGTGGGTGCATTAAACAGTGAAAGGAACTCGGTGATATCCGCACCCACAATAAAAGCAGGTTTAGCGGAGCTCAACAGCAGGCCGCGAAGATCTGGCTGCTGCTCCAGCACTGCAATTGCCTCGCCCAGACTGGCGACAGTTTGCGTATCAAGCTTGTTGACTGAGCCTGCAGCGTCAAAAACCAGCTCGGCGATACCATCGTCCAGCCAGTGAAGTGTAAGGTTAGCGCCTTGGTAGAGCATGTGCGTCTCCTGAAACCGCGAAAGGTGATCTGGTCATACCAGATGATCGTGAGTGTGGGAGGGATGTTAATTATTTGCAAACTGCTCTTTGCTTATTTGCTAACAAGATCACAGCCGTGTCGACATCAGCAACTGCGCAAGGGGTATGCTAAACTTGCGGCCATTTCGCGACACTGGAGAGACGTCAATGGATTCACTGAAGACCTTGTATCACGCGCACATCGCCACGTTGCAACAACGGGCGCAGCAGGTGCTGGCACGCAATAAACTGGATGCGATGTTGATCCATTCCGGTGAGTTGTTGACGGTGTTTCTGGATGACCACACCTATCCGTTTAAGGTGAATCCGCAGTTCAAGGCCTGGGTGCCGGTGACACAGGTTCCCAACTGCTGGCTATGGATTGATGGCGTGAACAAACCGAAGCTGTGGTTCTACTCTCCGGTGGATTACTGGCATAACGTTGAACCTCTGCCGGATAGCTTCTGGACTGAAGATGTCGAGGTTATCGGCCTGAAAAATGCGGATGAGATTGCGCAGTTGCTGCCTGCACAGCGTGATAATGTCGCTTATATCGGCCCGATCAACGCACGGGCAGCACAGCTTGGTATCGCCTCCGGCAATATCAATCCTAAAGCGGTGATCGACTTCCTGCATTTCCATCGCAGTATCAAAACAGATTATGAACTCGCCTGTCTGCGCCAGGCGCAGAAGCTGGCAGTGGCGGGTCATCGCGCAGCGAAAGAGGCGTTCTCGGCGGGCTTAAGCGAGTTCGATATCAACCAGGCGTATCTGACCGCGACCGGTCATCGCGATACCGATGTGCCGTACGGCAATATCATTGCGCTGAATGAACACGCTGCGGTGCTGCACTACACCCGGCTGGATCATCAGCCGCCGGCGAAACGCCACAGCTTTTTGATTGATGCGGGCGCTGAGTATCTTGGCTACGCCGCCGACCTGACCCGCAGCTATGCGGCGCAGAGCAGTTCGCTCTATGCCAGAATGGTTGAGGCGATGAACGCGGAAGAGCTGGCGCTGATCGCCACGCTGAAAGCGGGCGTGCGCTACACCGATTATCATCTTCAGATGCATCAGCGTATTGCGAAGATGTTGCTGAAGTTTGAGCTGGTGCAGGGCATCAGCGAAGAAGCGCTGGTGGCTGAAGATCTGACCGGGCCGTTTATGCCACACGGGCTGGGGCACCCACTGGGTCTGCAGGTGCATGACGTAGCGGGTTTTATGCAGGATGATCAGGGCACGCATCTGGCCGCGCCTGCGCAATATCCTTATCTTCGCTGCACCCGCGTGCTGCAACCGGGCATGGTATTAACCATCGAGCCAGGCTTCTATATTATTGACTCATTACTGGCACCACTGCGTGCAGGCCGTTTCAGTCAGCACTTTAACTGGCAGGCTATCGATGCACTTCGGCCTTATGGCGGAATTCGTATCGAGGATAACGTGGTGATCCATGCGCATCGCGTTGAGAACATGACCCGCGATCTGCATCTGGCCTGATGGAAGCCTTTAATATTCCTGCGGTGCCCGTGAGCAGCAGTGAGGAGACGATCAAAAAGAGTCGCTTCATTACGCTGCTGGCGCACACCGAGGGGGCAGAGGCGGCGCGCGCCTTTGTCCAGCAGGTCAAAAACGAGCATCCGGCTGCCCGGCATCACTGCTGGGCATGGGTCGCGGGCGCGCCGAATGATTCTCAACAGCTCGGCTTCTCTGATGATGGTGAACCTTCGGGTACAGCAGGGAAACCGATGCTGGCGCAGCTGATGGGCGCGGATATTGGCGAGATTACTGCCGTGGTGGTGCGTTACTACGGCGGCATCATGCTGGGAACCGGCGGCTTAGTGAAAGCCTATGGTGGTGGCGTTCAGCAGGGGCTTAAGCTGCTGCCACGACAGCGCAAAGTGCCGATGAAGCTGTTCACTCTGCAATGTGACTATCCACAGCTCAGTGATGTTGAACGGCTGGTACAGCGTTTTGACGGTAAGGTGACCGACAGTCAGTTTCAGGATCGCATTGCGCTGACGCTGGCTGTACCTTACGGACAAATCGACGGTTTTAAAAAAAATCTGTCAGACTTTAGTCGGGGTGCATTATCGCTGATCCCGCTCACACCCTGATGTTCATCTCTATTATTTAAAGGAACGGCTGAATGCACTTTCGCGCCATTACCCGCATAGTCGGTCTGCTGGTGATCCTCTTTTCAGTGACGATGATTTTGCCCGGCCTGGTCGCATTGATTTATCGCGATGGCGCGGGGCGGGCGTTTAGCCAGACCTTTATGATGGCGCTGGTGATCGGCTCGCTGCTGTGGTGGCCGAATCGCAAAAAGAAAACCGAACTCAAACCGCGGGAAGGGTTTCTGATTGTCGTGCTGTTCTGGACGGTGCTGGGCAGCGTAGGGGCCATGCCCTTTATCTTTGCCGAACAGCCCCATCTTTCCGTGACGGATGCGTTCTTTGAATCTTTCTCTGGCCTGACAACGACCGGGGCCACTACGCTGGTGGGGCTGGACTCGCTGCCTAAAGCCATTCTCTTCTATCGACAGATGCTGCAGTGGCTGGGCGGTATGGGGATCATCGTATTAGCGGTGGCGATATTGCCGATTCTGGGCGTCGGGGGCATGCAGCTCTATCGCGCTGAAATGCCGGGGCCGCTGAAAGACAATAAAATGCGGCCGCGTATTGCCGAAACAGCGAAAACACTCTGGCTGATCTATGTTCTGCTGACGGTGGCCTGTGCGCTGGCATTGTGGCTGGCAGGCATGCCGGCCTTTGATGCTATTGGTCACAGCTTCTCGACCATCGCGATTGGCGGCTTCTCAACCCATGATGCCAGCATCGGCTATTTTCACAGCGGCACTATCAATACTATCGTGGCGGTGTTTTTGCTGATCTCAGGCTGTAACTACGGCCTTCACTTTGCCATGTTAAGCGGGCGCAATCTGCGCGTGTACTGGCGCGATCCTGAATTCCGCATGTTTATAGGCGTTCAGCTGACGCTGGTGTTGATCTGCACGCTGGTGCTCTGGTTCCACAATGTTTACGACAGTGGCTGGCAAACGCTGAACCAGGCCTTCTTCCAGGTCGTTTCCATGGCCACCACGGCAGGATTCACGACCGACAGCATCGCACGCTGGCCCTTGTTCCTGCCGGTGCTGCTGTTGTGCTCCGCCTTTATCGGCGGCTGTGCCGGTTCAACCGGCGGTGGCCTGAAGGTTATCCGCATCCTGCTGTTATGCAAGCAGGGTAACCGTGAGCTTAAGCGTCTGGTTCACCCGAATGCGGTCTACACCATTAAGCTGGGGAATCGGGCGTTGCCTGAGCGTATCCTTGAGGCCGTATGGGGATTCTTCTCAGCTTATGCGCTGGTGTTCCTGGTCAGCATGCTGGCGATCATTGCCACCGGTGTCGATGACTTCTCGGCATTTGCTGCCGTTGCCGCGACCCTGAATAACCTCGGGCCGGGTTTGGGGGTTGTGGCCGATAACTTCACTTCAATGAATGACGTGGCGAAATGGATTCTTATCTCCACCATGTTATTCGGGCGTCTCGAGGTATTTACCTTGCTGGTGCTGTTCACGCCTACTTTCTGGCGTGAATAATTAATAAGGATGCTGATATGAAAGCGCTGATTCTCTATTCCACCCGCGACGGACAAACAAAGAAGATTGCCTCTTCTATAGCCGAGATGATCCGTCAGCACCAGCCATGCGATGTGCTGGATATTCAGGATGCCGCTCTGCCTGACTGGGCGCAGTATGATCGCGTGCTGATTGGCGCCTCTATTCGCTACGGTCATTTCCAGCCGGTCGTCGATAAGTTCGTAAAGCTTCACCTCCCTGCATTGCAGCAGCGTACCAGTGGTTTCTTTTCGGTAAACCTCACGGCGCGCAAACCTGAGAAACGTTCTCCTGAAACGAATGCTTATACGCAGAAGTTCCTGGCCAGCTCGCCGTGGCAACCTGATTGCTGTGCCGTGTTTGCGGGCGCGCTCTATTATCCGCGCTATCGCTGGTTTGATCGCGTCATGATTCAGTTGATTATGCGTATGACTGGCGGTGAGACCGATTCCACAAAAGAAGTGGAGTACACGGACTGGCAGCAGGTACGCACTTTTGCTAATGATTTTGCACAGTTACCAGGCAAATCGTAGCGAAATAGCGCGATTTGATGAAAATTACTGCGAACAGTAATCTTTTCGCAATAAACACTTGTCAGTCCGCGCGAACTCCCTATAATGCGCCTCCATCGACACGGAACACCGGCAACGGGAAGCGGGTTGAGAGGCACAGGAGACTGCGCCGCCGGAGAAAAACTTCTGAAATAGAGGTTGACTCTGCAGGAGGAAAGCGTAATATACG